>JALYYX010000015.1 GCA_030946075.1 Bacteroidota bacterium
ACTTTGCTGGTATTGGCTTGCAGGTTTTATTATTGGACATTGCCCCTAAAGACACTACAGATGCAAAGACTAAAAATAAAATTGTGAATGATGCCCTGGCTGCTGCATTAAAAAGTAACCCTTCTCCTGTTTTTACAAAAGACGTTGTAAAAAGAATAAAGACAGGAAATTTTACTGACAACATGAAAGATATTTCCGATTGTGATTGGGTGATTGAAGTTGTGATAGAAAGATTGGATATTAAACAATCTGTATTTACCGAAGTTGAAAAATACCGTAAACCCGGAACATTGATAACATCAAATACTTCCGGCATTCCCATCCACATGATGGCAGAAGGCAGAAGTGATGATTTTAAAAAACATTTTTGCGGAACACATTTTTTTAATCCGCCAAGGTATTTAAGACTGCTGGAAATAATTCCAACTGAATACACCGATAAAGATGTTGTAGATTTTTTAATGCATTATGGCGATCTCTATTTGGGAAAAACTACTGTGCTTGCAAAAGATACGCCTGCATTCATAGCCAATCGCATCGGGGTTTTCAGCATTATGTCCATTTTTAATTTAATGGAAAAGATAGGTTTGAATATCGATGAAGTGGATGCATTGACAGGGCCGATAATTGGCCGTCCGAAATCTGCAACTTTCCGTACTGCTGATGTTGTAGGAATTGATACACTTGTAAAAGTTGCTAAGGGTGTTGCTGATAATTGTCCTAATGATGAAGCAAAAGAAGCTTTTAGTCTTCCTAATTGGTTAGGAGACATTGTTGAAAAAAACTGGTTGGGAGATAAAACAGGGCAGGGTTTTTTTATCAAGAAGAAAAATGATAACGGTGAAAAAGAAATTCATGTTCTTGATTTGAAGACCATGGAATATGGTCCAAGAAACAAACCAAAATTTGCAACTGTTGAAGCGGCAAAACCTATAGAAGATCTTAAACAAAGAATAAAAGCTTTAGCTGCAGGGAAGGATAAAGCAGGAGAATTTTATAGACAATTTCATTACAATTTATTTTCTTATATATCCAATAGAATTCTTGAAATAAGTGATGAAGTATATCGCATTGATGATGCTATGAAAGCTGGCTTTGGCTGGGAGATTGGTGCGTTTGAAACATGGGATGTTTTAGACGTTGCCAAAACAGTAGAAGCCATGAAGGCTGCAGGTTTCAGTGTTGCTAAATGGGTGGAAGATATGCTGTCAAACGGGATGTCTTCTTTTTATAAAATTGAGAATGGAAAGAAATTGTATTACGATATTCCTTCTCAAACTTACAAAGTAACGCCGGGTGGTGAAGCATTTATTGTGATGAGTAATAACGCTGATAAAATTGTTTGGAAGAACAGCGCCTGCAAATTGTATGATCTTGGTGATAACGTTTTAGGATTAGAGTGGTATACAAAAATGGGAAGTATCGGTGGTGAAGTTTTGGAAGGAATTAATAAATCAATTTCTCTTGCTGAAGAAAAATATAAAGGCCTTGTAGTTGCCAATGAAGGTCCGCAGTTTAGCGCAGGTGCAAACGTGGGAATGATATTTATGTTAGCTGCAGAACAAGAATATGACGAACTGGATATGGCGATACGAATGTTTCAAAATACAATGATGAGAGTGCGGTATTCTTCCATCCCTGTTGTTGTTGCTCCGCACGGATTAACATTGGGTGGTGCCTGCGAAATGAGTTTGCATAGTGATAAAGTACATGCAGCTGCCGAAAGTTATATCGGGCTTGTGGAGTTAGGTGTGGGGCTTATTCCCGGCGGTGGTGGTACAAAAGAGTTTGCGTTAAGGGCTGCTGCTGAAATGCATCCCGGTGAACCTGAAACCATCACTTTGCAAAATCGTTTTCTAACCATTGGCACAGCAAAAGTTTCAACATCTGCATTGGAAGCTTTTGATATTGGCATCTTAAGAAAAGGAAAAGATGAAGTGAGCATGAACCAGGACAGGAGGATTGCTGATGCAAAACAAAGTGTAATTGAATTGTATGATGCAGGCTATACAATGCCTGTACAGAGAACTGACATAAAAGTTTTAGGCCAGTCAGGATTAGGAATGTTGTATGCCGGCATCAACGGAATGTGGCGTGCCAACTACATTACAGAGCATGATGTAAAAATTGCAAAGAAGCTTGCCTATGTAATGTGCGGCGGCGATCTTAGTGAACAGACTCTGGTTAGCGAACAATACCTGCTTAACTTAGAAAGAGAAGCCTTCTTAAGTTTATGTGGAGAGAAGAAAACACTTGAAAGAATTCAAAGTGTTTTAAAAGGAGGAAAGCCTGTGAGGAATTAGATTTTATTAAGCCCCCACATTGTTCAAATGTTGAACGGAGCCCTTCGTTACCTCAGGATAAACTCTGCCAATGAAAATCAATCGGAAAACAAATGTTTGGAAACAAAATCTTTTTTAAAAAAGAAAATAAAAAGGGCCAGCCCCTAACGCTGACCCTTAACTTACACATGAATCTACCTTACTGTCTTTAAAAAATTCCTTTCTTTTGTTTCAAATTTTCTTTGGGGATTTGTTTGGGGGTTGTAAAAAATAGAGACAAGATAAAAAAGGGACCGGCCCCTAACGCCGGCCCTTAACTTACACATGAATCTACCTTACTGTTTTATAATTCGTTCTGTTTTTCTTTGGTTATTACTGATTATCTGCATTACATATATGCCGTCGGGAGCATTACTTATATTTATCCTGTTAATACCTGCGCTGTTGTTTCCTTTTGCAATTATTCGTCCGCTTATATCTGCCAGCATGTACTCATAATTTTCTGATGCATTTACCATTATATCATTATGAACTATTGTAGAAATTTTGAATGTTTTTTCTGTACTGCTGTTTGATTTTAATTTCACCACATTCGAAAAAGCTGTTTCATCAATAATTGAAATAACTTTTAAGCGATAAAAAATATCAGCATTTTCTGCCGGCGTGTAGGTAAAACTTTTTGCTGAAGTAGCAACAGCAGTAAGTGTTTTAAAACTCGTGCCATCTGTTGAAGTTTCAATAGTTAGTGTTCTTATAGGTTCGTCAGAAATGATATTCCAGTTTAAATTGTGCTGACCTCTGTCTGCTTTTCCTGTTAATGCTACATCTTTTATTGGTAATGCCGCATTAGAAACAAATGTTCCGCTAATAGTGTATGAGCCAAGGCTACCATAGGTGCTTGCATTTGCATTTCCTGTTCCCTGCAGCACAACGAAATAATTACCTGCATTTAAAGATGTATCAATAATTGCATCTAAGATTGTTGGAGGATCATAAATGCCGATTGTTTGAAAGGAGGAATTCAACAAAGTAATTTTTACGTCAAGACTGGCCCCGTCTAAATTCCCGGTTGCAGAATAAGGAATTGCATTTATATGAAGTTTACCATTTTGTGGTAAGATGAATTTAAAGGCATCCTTATCGGTATTGGTTGATATTAGGCCGCTGATTGAAAATGTTTGATTTGAAATGTTGATAATTCCAGGGTTTACTGCCGGGTCATCGCTAAAATCATCAGGACGATAAGTAAAGCCATTGGATGTTGAAATAATTAATAAATTATCTTCTTTACTGGTACAGCCCGAGGGTGTAGGTCCATTATTCCAGCCGGAAGAATTTTTATAATAGCTATTGCCCATAACCGGTGCCCAGCCTGTTTGTCCCGTGCCGCTTCCCGCATTATAAGTAGCAACTAAAGTACAAGTGCTGCTATAAGATGATTGATGGGATAAGCCAAGTGCATGACCACTTTCATGGGCACAACATTCAGCTACCATTTTAGGGAGATTGGGGCCGAGCCTGTCGCAAAAAACAAATGCAGGTGTATCATCGCCCCAGGTGAATGATCCTGTATAAGAAATTCCCCCAACACCTGTATACCATCC
>JALYYX010000228.1 GCA_030946075.1 Bacteroidota bacterium
GTAATTGAAGATGCTACAGAGGCTTTAGGTTCTTATTACAAAAACAAGCATGCCGGAACGTTTGGCCTAATGGGTACTTTCAGCTACAATGGAAATAAAATTATTACAACAGGCGGAGGCGGTATGATTATTACTGATGACGAAGCCTTGGCAAGAAAGGCAAAACATTTAACCACTCAGGCCAAGAGCGACAGTTTTGAATATGTGCATGATGAGATCGGTTATAATTATCGCCTGGTAAATACAGCAGCAGCAATGGGTGTAGGCCAAATGGAATTACTTCCGCAGTTTTTAAAACGTAAGCAGGAAATAATTGACTTTTATAAAATTGAATTGAAAGGCGTTGGTGATATTACTTTTCAAAAAGTTGAAGACCATGTAAACCCTAACTGGTGGCTGCCAACAATAATGACAGAGAAACAAAAACAGGTTTTAAAAATATTAAATGATAATAAAATGCAAAGCAGGCCTTTTTGGGTTCCCATGAATCAATTGAAAATGTTTAAAGAAGATATTTATTACACTAAAGACAACAGATCAAATTATATTTACCAGAAGTGTTTAAGCATCCCTTGCTCTACAAATATTACTAACGCTGAATTATCAGCCGTTGCTTCAAAAATTAAAGAGGTGTTTTAACTTATAAATTTTTTTGAATTGTACAAAATTTTAAAACGCCTTACTGATATTTTAATAGCCATGTTGGCACTGATAATTCTTTCACCGGTATTACTGATTGCCATAATATTATTATTAATTACAGGAGAGCATGAGGTATTTTATTTTCAAAAAAGAATTGGTTATAAGAACAAGCCTTTTTATATCTGGAAGTTTGCAACAATGTTAAAGAACAGCCCAAATATTGGTACAGGGCATATTACATTACGCAACGATGCCAGGGTTACATGGTTTGGGAAAATATTAAGAATAACAAAGATTAATGAGTTGCCACAAATAATAAATGTTTTTAAAGGAGATATGAGTGTTGTTGGCCCCAGGCCTTTAATGGAATCGGGTTTTAAATTATACAGCAAAGAAATTCAGGAAAAAATTTATAATGTAAAGCCGGGAATTACAGGGATCGGATCACTTGTTTTCAGAGATGAAGAAAAATTAATTTCCGCTGCTGACGATCCTGTGGCTATGTATAAAACTATTTCTCCCTTTAAAGGTGCATTGGAAATGTGGTATCAAAAAAACAGATCAATGTATATTGATTTAATGATAATATTCCTCACGGCGTGGTCAATACTATTTCCAAAAAATACCTTACAGAACCGGGTGTTTAAAGATCTTCCTGCAAAAGAATTTGTAATAAGCCTGCATGCTACTTAGCACCACTTAAAGCCCACTCTGCAAAGAGTTGCAGGCCATCTTCAAGTTTTGTGTGTGGATGATAATTAAGCAACTTCCGGGCCTTAGAAATATCAGCATAAGTAACGGGAACATCGCCTTGCTGCTCAGGAAGTTTATTTAGAATTACTTTTTTATCTAACACTCTTTCAAGAGCTGATACTAATTGAGATAGTGTAACCGGATGATTATTACCAATGTTTATGATTTCAAAATTTGATCTGTCATATTTCATTGCCGATACAATTCCGGCAACTGTATCTTTTACAAATGTGTAATCCCTCAAAGTATTTCCTTCACCAAAAAAATTAATTGGCTCTCCATTATTTATTTTTTTCGTAAAATTATTTATGGCCAGATCAGGTCTTTGTCGTGGACCATACACAGTAAAAAATCGTAAGGCTATAAACCGTATCCCATACATTTGACTGTATGTTTTACCCAGCCACTCCCCTGCTATTTTCGAAGATGCATAAGGGCTTACGGGCATTAAGTTGGTATCACTTTCTTTCCAGGGAATATTTGGATTAATTCCATACACACTGCTTGAAGAACCAAATACAAATTGTTTTACCTTTTTTTGTTTTGCAATCTCTAAAATATTTTGCAGACCAACAATATTTATGTGCTGATACAAAACAGGATTTTTTATACTTGCTCTAACACCGGCTTTTGCCGCAAGATGAACGATAATATCATATTGATTATCCAACTTTTCAGATAAAGTTTCATCTGTAATATCAGCCTCTATTAATTTAAAATTTGGATTGCTAAAGTGAGCTTCAATATTTTTTCTTTTCAATTCCGGTTCATAAAAATCATCAAAATTATCAACACAGGTAATTTTGTAATTACTGTCATTAACTAAAAAATCTATTAAATGACTGCCGATAAAACCTGCACCTCCTGTTACTAATATGTTTTTTTTGATGTCCATCAGAAAGTGTGTGTTCAATAAATGTAATTCAAATCAGTCGATGCTTTCTTCCCTGCCTACCGGCAGGCAGGCATCCTGTTTAAAAACTCCCAAAGCTCAAACATTGTTTTTATATTCTCTACAATTAAGATCCCATTCCTGCCAACCTGTTTAAGTTTTGCTTTGTTTGTTTTTGTTTGAATAAATTTTAAAATTCCTGTAAATGTTTCGCTGGTGAAATAAGGAGATTCAGGATTGCTGACAAAGAAGCATTTTAGATTTTCATTCTTCAATAGCATCTTCTCAAAACCCAGTTCCACAGCTATTTTACGGCAGCGAACGGTTGTGAAAAGATCTTCAACCTGCGGAGGAATGGGACCAAAGCGGTCTATCATCTCTGCATGAAAATCATTTAACTCTTTTTCATTCTCACAATTATCAAGTCGTGAATAAAGACTCAACCTTTCAGTAATACTTTCTACATAGTCATCAGGGA
>JALYYX010000234.1 GCA_030946075.1 Bacteroidota bacterium
GAGGCTCTTGGTAAAACAACGAATGATAAATGGAGAATTGCAATGGAATTCAGAAATGCATCATGGTACGAAAGAGAAGTATTTGAGCTGCTGAATGAATATAATATCAGCATGGTTATTCATGATATTGCTGCATCGGCTACACCATTAACCGAAATAATCGGCAGTTTTATTTATTTACGTTTTCACGGACCTGAGCCACGGTACCGCGGAGATTATTCAAATTATTTTTTAAAAAAATATGCAGAAAAAATAAGAACATGGCTCAATGAAAAGAAGACTGTATTTGCTTATTTCAATAATACAATGGGAAATGCGGTTGGCAATCTACAGACCCTGAATAGTTATGTGCTTTTATAATTCTGATTTGTTTTCCTTACTTCTCTGCAAGTTCAATCCAAACCGGCGCATGATCGCTTGTTTTTACCCATCCCCGAACCTCACGATCAACACCGGCAGCTACAAGCCTTTTGCTTAGTACGGGGCTTAATAAAAAATGATCAATACGTAAACCTGCATTGCGTTCATAAGCATTACGGAAATAATCAAAGAATGTATAGATCACTTCATCGGGGTGAAGATGTCTTATTGCATCTGTCCATCCCTGTTCCACCAATGTTTTAAATGCCGAGCGTACTTCAGGACGGAACAATGCATCCTTTACCCAGCGTTCGGGTTTGTAAACATCTATTTCGGTAGGCATTACATTATAATCACCTGTTAATACTACGGGTTTTTTAGAGGCCATTAGCTCTGCTGCATGCAGCGTTAATCTTTCAAACCAGCGAAGCTTGTAATCAAATTTAGGCCCCGGTGCAGGGTTACCATTTGGCAGGTAAAGGCAGCCTACAATTATGCCATGTATCTCTGCCTCAATATACCGGCTGTGTTCATCTTCAGGGTCGCCGGGCAGCACACGTATTCTCTCTTTTGGCACTTCATTTTTTCCAAGAATGGCAACACCGTTCCAGCTTTTTTGCCCATGCCATATAGCATAATAACCTGCATCCTGTATGGCCTGCAAAGGAAATTTTTCTTCTGGAGCTTTTAATTCCTGCAGGCAAACAACATCTGGAGATGTTTCATTAAGCCAGCGAAGCAACACGGGTAACCGGCCGTTTACGCCATTAACATTGTAAGTTGCTATTTTCATAACATGTATTCAAACATCAAGATAATTAAAAAAGCAAAAACGTATCCGTGTTATGCCTATATTTTCTAAACCAGAGAAGTAAATAACACAAATTCTTAGTGAAATATACGAGTACCTTTTATGGGTGTACAATGCTCTGATAATATCTCAACTTTATTATTTTTTTTCACAAGGGTAATGCTGCACCTCTGGTCTTCATCAAATGGAAAGCCGCGATAAGTGCCTTTGCCTTTCCATCGTGTGCTTACTATGGCTGTATTACCTTCAAGGGTTACTGTAAATTCTGAGCGGCTCATATCGTGCAAGGTATAAGATGTTGCACCTGCTGTAGCCACTACACTATCCCTGCTGAATGTGCCACCACTTTGTGTAAAATAAATGTATGATGGCGATAAAACAGAATCAACTGTATTCAGATTTTTATTTTGCCAGCCGTCATCAAATTTTTTAATGGCATCTATCACTTCTTCTTTGCTTAAAGTTTCCTGTTGTATACAGGAATTTATTGTTACCACTAATAAAAAATATACTACTACTCTTTTCATAAATAAAAAATTATACTCTTGTATTTTTTAATAATCCGTTCCACACTTTCTTTCCCTGTATTCTTCTTACTAAATACATTATACCTACAAACAGAAAAAAGAATGGCCCTGTAAAACCAAACAGTGCAACGAATTTTGTTCCATAGAATTTTTCCATTGGCCTGCGTAAACGCTCAGCAATTAAGTACATGCTCGGCACCATAACAAGCGTAAGAAAAAAGGCGAATATCAACCCGAAAATAATTGTCCAGCTTAACGGCCCCCAAAACACAACACTATCACCTCCAAAGAATATATGCGGATTTAAATGCTGAAAGAAGGAAACAAAATTAATATTGAAACCCACAGCCAGCGGCAGTAAGCCTAAAATGGTAGCAACTGCCGTAAGCATAACAGGGATGATACGGATACGGCCGGCCTGAATCGCAGCTTCTCTTGTTCTCAATTTTCTTGTTCTTAATTCATCAGTAAATTCTATTAATAAAATTCCGTTTTTAATTACAATACCTGCAAGGCCAACAACACCAACAAGAACCATTATTGTTGCAATCGTCATTCCTGTAAAAGCATAGCCGAGCAATACGCCTATCACCGAAAAGAAAATTTCTGTGAGCACAATAAAAGGCTTACTGAGAGAATTAAACTGTAGCACAAGAATTAAAAATATTAATCCCATTGCAATAAAAAATGACATTGCTAAAAATTGATTCGTTTCGGCCTCCTGCTCTCCCTGCCCTGTTTGCCTGATAATAACATCTGCAGGTATTTTATTCTTCGCTTTAAAGTCATCAATTTTTGTTGCCAGCTCCTGGTTTACTTTTGCCGTCATTGACGGATCCAAAACATTGGATTGCAACTGAATGGTACGCTTAACATTTTTGCGTGCAATAGCGCCTGATGTGTTTGTATAATCAAGTGTTGCAACAGCGCTGATAGGAACAGATTTTATGAGCATCGTATTCATATCCATAAAAGTTATCCGCATGTTCATAAGGTCAGTAATATTTTTTCGTTGCAGATCAGAAGATCGCAATTGAATTTTATATTCATCTTCTCCCTCTTTTAATTTACTTACCTCTTTGCCAAAAACAGCTGTACGTATTTGCATTCCTATCTGGCCGGTGCTTAATCCTTCCATCATTGCTTTTTCACGATCTATTTTCACCGTTATTTCAGGGCTGTTAAGATCAACATCCATCTTCAAATTCTCAATTCCATAAATTTGATTTGTGTCTAAATAATTCTGAAGATCAGTTGCCACTTTTGCCAACTCTTCAAACTGATCGCCAACAATTTCAATATTCACAGGTGGATCAGTGGGCGGTCCGCCATCTTCCTTCGCTACTTCAATACTTGCACCTGGTATACCTTTCATGGCTTTCCTAACTTCATTAAGGTAAGGCAATGTATGTTTTCCATGCCTGTTAGCATACTCAACAAATGAAACCTGTATCCGTCCTAAGTTTGGTTGTATGCTCCTGTTATTGCTTCGGGGATTATTTGCACTGTTGGCAACATTGGCAATTATACTTTCAACAATACTTCCTTCTGTTCCGGGCCTTTCATTCTCCAAAACTTTATACACTCTTTTTTCCAACACATGTGTTACACTGTCAGTTGTTTTTATATCAGTACCAACAGGCATTTTTAAATACACATAAATAAAGTTGGGATCACCACTGGGGAAAAACGTTTGCGGATTATGTCTTAATATTAATAATAGCAGCGCAACAGGAAATAATATAAATAAGCTTACAAGCATCCATACAGGTCTGTAACCTTTCAATAACCAACGCAATAATTTTTCATATCTGTTCATCAGCGATGGAAGAATTCTTGTCTGAAAGGAATGAATAATATTTCTGAACAATACCCTATTAAGTATTGCAAGAAGAGCAAGAAATAAAAGGAAATTAGCAAAGCCATGAAAACCGAATACATGCATCAGCGCTGCAAAAGCAACCACTACCCAGAACCACCATTCTTTGTATAAACTTTTTTTAGATTCTTCATATTC
>JALYYX010000238.1 GCA_030946075.1 Bacteroidota bacterium
AATTGGCCTGAAGAACACAACCCATTAAAACATCCTGTACCATATTGGGATCAATACCTGCTTTTTCAATTGCTCCTTTAATTGCAATTGCTCCCAGATTTGTTGCAGAAATATCTTTTAAAGAACCGCCAAAACTTCCGATTGGAGTGCGTACTGCAGATATTATATAAACTTCTCTACTCATAAAAAAAATTCAAACGCAAAGATAGGAAAGGGAGAGAGATATTTCGAAACAGCTAAGGAGTGATATTGTTAAACTCAGAATTGAGATAAATGATTATAATTGGAGAATTATTAGATGCATTTTACGAAATCAAAAAAAAATGATATGAGTGTAGAAAAATCAAATGAAAAATGGAATAAAAAAATGATTTTAATAGTACTTATTGCAGCAGTTATATTTGCCTTAATTGCAATATTTTGCCTTCGTGTTTATAACTAGCCTGCAATCATTTTATCAAATCAATTTTTGTAATGGGATGAATTTCTGCCCAGCCGTTGTGAGAGTCAATAACGTAGCTGCCCGTTACTTTTACATGATCTCCAACCTTTGGTAACTGCACATGATTAACATAGCCGGGACATGCTCCTAATGCTTTTTTTCTTGTTATATTATTTATACATACAGCTTCTATTACAAGATCACCGCCTTTTTTAGTTTTATTCTTTTTAGTGAGCAAATCTTTTTGGCCCTTATCAAGTTTTAATAACATGTGTTGGTCACCATCCTCATCAGCACTTGTTTCTTCAATTGTCCCGGTAACTATTTTGCATTTATCCAGCACCTGCAATCTTTCAGGGTCATAAACATATTTCCACAAATTAGGATCGCATGCTGAGCCGGGGCTTTCAATGGAATCTTTATAATTATTTAAAGAATTATCTTTTGAATTAAGTTCTTTCGCACTACCGGTATTACATGAATAAATAATAAAAAGAGAGGTAGTTAATAACAAAAAATTTTTAGAGACCATAATGTAAGTTTGAATGGAAACATAGCAAACTTTAGACCTAAAAACGTAGGGTTCAATTCTTAATAATTGAATGGAGATAGATGAAAGAATTAATTTTCGAGTTCGGCTTCAAAAAATCCTTCCACAATAAGCACTTCTTCATTTTCAACAAAAGAAAAAAATGATGAGTGTATCATATTGTCAGCTTCCTTTCTTATGCTTTTGCTTAACGTAGAGAGGTTTTGAATAAATTTCCACCTCTTAATTTTTAATGCGGCTTCGTAATTTGCCTTTATAACTGAAATGTCTTTTGCATGAAATTGTTCAGCCAAATAATGCTGTTGGTTTAGGATAGGTATCATGTTTTTTTGTTTTTAGTAAGGATATCTTGGTTACAACGCATGCACAATATAAAAAATTGTTTAAACTTAACATCTTTAATACAATAATATTTCGAATCGTTATTTTTGATGAATATGATATCGCCTTCTTCCATACAACAAATATTAAGCAGAATAGATATTATTGACATTATCGGCTCGTTCATTAAACTTAAAAAGCGGGGCTCCAATTATCTTGGACTTTGCCCTTTCCATAACGAAAAAACACCATCCTTCACAGTATCGCCAACAAAAGAAATATATAAATGTTTTGGCTGCGGACGCAGTGGTAACAGTATAAGCTTTTTAATGGAGCATGAAAAATACAGTTATGTAGAATCGCTGCGATGGCTTGCAGCAAAGTATAATGTTGAGATTGAAGAAACAGAAACTACTCCTGAAATAAAGCAGCAGCAATTGCTTGCTGATAGCCTCTATGCAATAAATAATTTTGCACAAAAGTATTTCACTGATATTTTGTTTAATACAGATGAAGGGCAGGATATTGGTTTAAGTTATTTAAAGCAAAGAGGTTTTAGAGAAGATACCATAAGGAAATTTCAACTCGGTTTTAATCCCTCTGGCCGGGATGCGTTTGCAATTGCTGCTTTACACTCTCAATTTAATATTGATTATTTACAAAAAAGCGGATTGGTAACAATAAGAGATGAGAAGCCTGCTGATAATTATCGTGGAAGAATCATTTTTCCTGTTCATAATCAAAGCGGGAAAATTTTAGGATTTGGTGCAAGGCTTATAAAAAATAATGATAAAGCGCCAAAATACATTAATACTCCTGAAAATGAAATTTATATAAAAAGTAAAATTTTATATGGTTCTTATTTTGCAAGAATGGCAATTGATAAAGCTGATGAATGCTTGCTTGTAGAAGGTTATACAGACGTGATAGCATTGCACCAGGCAGGAATTGAAAATGTGGTAGCAAGCGGAGGAACATCTTTAACTCCTGATCAATTAAGACTCGTAAAAAAATATACAAATAATCTTACAATAATTTATGATGGAGATGAAGCAGGTATAAAGGCAGCTCTGCGTGGCCTTGATCTTGCTCTTGAAGAAGGGTTGAATGTAAGGCTGGTTTTAATACCGGATAAAGAAGACCCAGATAGTTATATAAATAAAAAAGGTGTTACAGCTTTTACAGATTTGATTTCTGCCAATAAAAAAGATTTTATTTTATTTCAACTGGATATTGCATTAAAAGATGCAGGTGATGACACCAATAAAAAATCTGTTGTAGTTAACCAGATTGCAGAAACTATTTCTAAAATAAATAAGGCAGAAGATTTTACAAAGCAGCAGGACTACATTCGCAAAAGCGCTGAATTATTAAAGATTGACGAAAGTGGATTGCATAATCTTGTAAATAAATTTATTAAAGAAAAAATAAACAAACAGGAGAAAAAAAGTTTTACTGATGAAAATGATTTTCAGGACGGAACACAAACTTCAGCCATAACAGAGACCGATGAAGTTATTAACTTACTGAATGAAGATGAACAAAATGAAAGAGCATTGGTAAGAATTTTACTTGAGTTTGGGATTAAAGAATGGGAACCGGGGAGAACTGTTGCTGATTATATTTTAAATGATGTTATTGAAGAAGAATTAATTGATAATAAAAAACTTGACGAAATAATTCAAACATACAAAACCTGGCATGATGCAGGGTTGGAACCAACAGAAAAAAATTTTTTGTATCATGAAGATCAGCGGATGAGTGCATTGGTTGTATCAATTATGGAGTTCCCTTATGAGATTAGCCCGGGATGGAAAGAAAATTATGAAATGCAGGTACCAACAAGAAATGACACCTATAAAGAAGAAGTTATTTCTACCATTAATTACTTAAAGCTTCGTAAAATAAAAAGATTGATTAGTATAAATCAGAAGGATCTTGAACAATCTCACTCTGCAGAAGAGCAGCTATCATTATTACAAACGCATAAGCATTTAAAAGATATAGAAGTAGAAATGACCCGGCAAATGGGAACTGTTATTTTGCGATGAATGTTTAGGCAGATAAAGCCGGAGCCTTTCGTTTAGATAAAACTTTCATTGGCTGCAATACACCTTTAAACTGTTGGATTTTTTTAAACTGAAGGGCACTCCACACATAATCTAAAACCACTTCTTCGGTTACTGCCTCAAAGCCTTGGGTGCGTAAATATTCCCATGTGCAGCATCTGTTTAGGTCGCTCACAATTTTAGAAGTAAGCTTCGGAAAAGCTATCCATAATTTTGCATCTGTTTGCAATGCAGGGAAAACATCTTTTAAAATATCATTTAACTGATTTTGATTAAGAGCAAATATTAGGGCAAAATCAATTTTGCGGATTTTTAAAAGCGGAGTAACATTTTTGGCAAATGAAAGTTTTACAAATTGCTTTTCAATGGTTGAAGGAAGGCCCTGCACCAATAGATTTCTTTCATCCTTTAACTGTAGCTTTTCGAAAAGTGTTTGAGACATATTTCTGAGAATTTAAAGATTTAAAGCAAACGTTAACAATATTGAATTCTCATAGAAATTGAAATCATGTAAAATCTGGATACGGTGGTAGTTTGGTAATGTAAAGATACAATTCTTTACTTAACTCCAATAAAAAACTCTATCCTTTTGGAATAGAGTTTTTTATTTTAATTCTTTTTATAATTATCTTGAAACAGGCTTATAATAACTTAAAGCTTCATTCATGTAACCTTGTATTTTCTGAATTCGTTTAGCATCAACCGGGTGATCGCTTAAAAATTCGGGTGGTTTTTGACCATTATTTAAATTAGCCATCCTTGTCCAAAAAGGAATTGCTTCCCTTGGATTATATCCCGCCATGGCAGCGAATAATAATCCATAATGATCTGCTTCCAGTTCCTGATTTCTGGAATTTGGAAGTAATACACCAATTTGTGCACCAGGAGCATAAATAGCATTGAAAATATTACTTGATTGCGGATTATTTGCAAATACACCAGCTCCAAGTTGACCAATACCTTGCGCAAGCATAGCCTGGCTAATTCTTTCCTGGCCATGATGTGCAACTGCATGTGTAATTTCATGACCTAATACTATAGCCAATGCAGCTTCATTTTGGGCCACAGGCAGTAAGCCGGTATATACAACCACTTTACCCCCGGGCATACACCAGGCATTTACTTCTTTATTGTCAATCAAATTAAATTCCCATTGATAGCCTTCGAGTTCTTTTCCGAGGCCTTTTGAATTATAATATTGGGTAATTGCATTTGCTAAACGAGTTCCCACCCTTCTTACCATTTCCGCATCTCTGCTATTAGACTCATTTATTGATTTATTCTGTGATAAAAAAGTTCTGTATTGAGAAACAGCCTCTTGTTGTAAAGCGCTTTCGGGTATCAAACTCAATTGACTTCTACCGGTTACCGCATTTGTAGTACAGCCACTTATAAAAATTATAGTTGCTGCAATTAGAGATAATATACTTTTCATAATTAAACAATTTATTTTATTAGATAAAACAATTGCTGTACCAAAAAATTAGTACGATCTCTTAATGTTTAAATGGAGGATGATGATTGAAAGAATTTTTTAGCGCTGCCAGTTCCTTTTGCGAAGTTTTCTTCTATCTCTGTGTTTTAAAATTGGAACCCGGCTTTCATTGCCTTTAAAAATTCTTCCTATATTTTTTTGATGAGTAAGTACAATTAAACCCGCTACTGCCACGGCAAAAACCCGGTAAAAAACCTCTTTTTCATTGTAAATCCAAAGCACACAAATAGGTAATGCTACACCAGCTAAAATAGAACTAAGCGAAACATATCTGGTTAAATATAACACGGCTACAAATACTCCGACGCAATTAACCGCAACAATGGGTTGAATAGCCAGTATCATCCCAAACAAAGTAGCTACACCCTTGCCGCCTCTAAAGTCGGCCCATATAGGATAAATATGTCCGATAGTTGCAGCAAGACCTAATCCAATCATAAGATTAGTTCTGTCAAGTTCGTTATGAATATAATGTGGCAAAAAATTATAAAGGGCAACAGCACACATTCCTTTCACCATGTCTGAAATCATAACAATGGTTCCATATTTTGAACCAAGTACCCGAAAAGTATTTGTAGCGCCCATGTTACCGCTGCCATATTCACGAATATCAATATTAAAAAATCGTTTGCTGATAATTAAAGCTGTAGGTATTGATCCGATAAGGTAAGCCAATATAATAAGTAAAATCTCTTCCATATCTTCTTAAAAAAATCGAGGAGCAAATATAGCATATAATGCATTCGCAAACTTCGCAATTAGCATTTTGTTAGTAACATAGCTATCCAATTATCGTTTTGAGTAATTGATTTACATATAAAATCCTTCTGTACAAAGTTGTCAAGCAACTTCTGTTGGTGCCTTATTAAGAATCCACTTATTAATATTTCAGTTGATGGATGGCAAATTTTTTTTAATGATCCTATATTTTCAACTACGACATTCAAATTTATATTGCATAAAACAATATCAAAGGTTTCAGAAAAATCAGGAGTATCTCGTTTGATGAGGTTAATTTCTTTGCAATTATTTGCAAGAATATTTTCTTTTGCATTGTTTATGCTCCAATTATCATTATCAATGGCAATTACTTTTCCAGCGCCAAGTTTTTTTGCCAAGATGGCAAGGATGCCTGTGCCGGTACCAAAATCTAAAACTGATTTATCTGTAAATTCAAGATGCTGCATCTGCTGTAACATAAGATAAGTTGTAGCATGATGCCCTGTACCAAAACTCATTTTGGGAGTGATAATAATTTCATGCTGAACATTCGGGATCGGTTTATGAAAAGCAGCTCTTACTGCAACGAAATCATCTACAATTATTGGTTGAAATTCACTCTCCCATTTTGCATTCCAGTTTGTTTCGGGAATAATTGTTTTTGTGTATGATAATTTCTGAGATATTATCTCCTTTAATTTTTCTTCGTTAAAGTCTTCTTCTTTAATAAATGCGAAAAGGAAGTTTTCTTTTTCTTCAAAAGAATAATAATCTATTTGAGATAATTCTGCAATTAGGATTTCAGAATGCTCCGGGGATGAAGTCCCTATATCTATTTGTATATAATTACCCATAAAAAAGGCTCGCAATTGCAAGCCGTATTATTGAATTAAAAAGCGAAAATTAATTTCCCTGATTTTGATTTGGTGCCGGCCTTGGTGATTGTGTTTGCTCCGGTTTTGGTAGCAAAGCCTTTCTGCTTAATTTAAATTTTCCTGTCTTTGGGTCAACTCCAATGATCTTTACCTTTACTTTATCACCTTCGTTTAAAACGCCATCCATCGATTCAAGGCGTTTCCACATAATTTCTGAAATGTGCAACAAGCCTTGCTTTCCCGGCAGGAACTCGACAAATGCCCCAAATTCTTTTATAGATTTTACAGTTGCCTCATATGTATCTCCTACCTCAGGCACAGCAACGATGCTCTTAACCCAAGCAACAGCCTGGTCAAGACTTTCTTTATCAGCAGAGAAAATGCTAACCTCTCCTGTTTTCCCTACTTCAGTAATATTAATAGTTGCACCTGTACTTTTTTGTATCTCCTGAATAATTTTTCCACCAGGCCCTATTACTGCTCCAATAAATTCTCCATCAATAATTAATTTTTCCATCCTTGGTGCATGTGGTTTCACTTCTGCTCTATGTTCCGGAGTGCAATTGTACATCGCATCTAAAATCTGCATTCTTCCTCTATTTGCCTGCT
>JALYYX010000259.1 GCA_030946075.1 Bacteroidota bacterium
CTGCACCCAACATTGGCATCTTCAGTACAGATGAAAAGTGGATCATCGAGCAGCAGGGTGTATCACCGGATGTGGAAGTTGAAAATTATCCAAAAGATATTTTGAGCGGGCATGATGCACAGTTGGAAAAAGCAGTTGAACTTATAATGAAAGATTTGAAGCCGCATACGGAGATTCATCAACCTGGGGATCCGATAAGGGTTGCCGGGAATTAGAACCTATGGGGACTGTTGACGGTAGGTTAGTGTGAGCTTTCGAAAAATGGAATGTGCAAGCGGTCAGGGCTGTCTTTATACAGATACAATCTTTGATTTTATCTCTTCAATGAATAATAATAAACTACAATTATTCTTCATATAATTCCGAGCATCCAGATCTTTTTTCTTAGACAATGGCTTACTTATAGCCACATAATAATCGAAAGGATTATGATTATATTTTATTCCTTTTTTTGCAAGTATTCTATTCAATTTTTTTTTTGCGTCTACTACAAGTGTCGAATCCCTATCTTCATAAATAGTCAAAACCCAAGCATCAATTTCTTCAATAGCGACTGCATATAATATTTTAGAAGTATAATCATCTCCTAACCAAAAATTAATTTGATCTATTACTTTTTGTCTTAATTTCTCACAATATTTAATTTCATTTTTGTTAGGTCTTATAACCCCATACCTATCGGCTTCCGCTGTATCAATGTGTATAACTATAAAATCTTGCCCTTCTACAGCAAGAAATCCGTCTATTAATTCTTTACTTTCACATTCTTCCTTAATAACTGAGTATGAGCTTTTGGTTCTTGGATTAAAAAGAGCCTTATCAGTTTCATCCTTTTCATATATTGGCCTCAAAGGCATTATATCGGAAAAATCAATTTTAATTGTTCCTGCTAATATATTTGAAATAACTGCTCTGTCTGCGTGCCCTTCAGATATAACTCCTATTCTCATTCTAAAAGTTTTGAGGTACTGCTCCCAATTGTCCCTTCAACCACATCTCAGACAACTTAAATTTTTTATCACTTAGATCAGGTTTAAACTTAATTCTTCGTGTCTTTGTATGTCCGGCACTATTTCGATAAACTTCAAATAATCTTTGCTCGTTATCCGTAAGATTCAATCCATCCAAAATCGCAGGATTATGTGTGGTTATTAAAACTTGCTTTCCCCTATTTTTAGATAATTGCGCAAGTTCTTTAATCAACTCTTGGCATAATCTAGGATTCAATGCAGTCTCAATATTATCAATACCAAAAAAATTTGGTGTTTTATTACTTATAAATAAAGCTATATAAAATAGAACATGAAGTATTCCCTCGTTAGAGTTCTCTGCCGAAAAAGTGTTGTTTTTTCTCTGCATATACTTATCTGTAAAGTACAAACTTGAACTGCTTCTGCCAGGTTTTAATCCTTCCAATTTGTTGCTATCACTTTTATCGCTAAAAATCGCCTCAAGCCAATCAAAGAAAAATTTACATTTGTTGAGATAATCTTTTTCATAGGGATTGAAATTTGAGATAAGTAAGTCAAGACCTTCACCATTTAAACCTAATGGCGTTTTTCTGCTATCAGCTGGAATTATTCCTCTTAGCGATTTCGTATTTAAATCAAAGATTGCAAAGTTTGAAAGAAGTTCCTGATGTTTAGCTTCGACGATATTCCTATTTTCATTTAACTCTTGATTAATTTTATCGACGATATCTAATCTAATTTTTTCTTTTTCTTGAATATTTTTTCCTTCATCATATAGGTCCGAAATTATTTTCTGTATAAGATCAGGTAGCTCTTCTTCGATAATAATATTTTCAAAAAACTTGTCTCTCCATTTTGTGTACACATCGCCTTTCTTTTCAGGATATAAAGACGATTTAATATTATAAAGCTTTTGATTTTCTTCAAGGTCTAATTCAAAATCAATAAATTCTTTTGAATTGGTATTAAGAAATGAACTGCGTACTAAATTAGGCCTGGCAATCCTTACGCCACGGTTATATAGCCCCTCGAAATTAAAATCATCGGCTTTAGCGGCGCCAACAGTTGCTAAAGCTTCTAAAATGTTTGTTTTTCCACAACCATTTACACCAATAAAAACGTTGAAGCGTCCAAGTTCAATATTATCTTCTAATATGGATTTGTAATTTCTAACTATAAGATTTCTTAATATAAGACCTGATGGATTGTTCTCAGGAAATTGCTGAATCTTAAAAAATTGAATGGCATTCGGCCATTCATTGGTATTAAACTTGGTTATAGTTGCCAGTGCTAAATCAGATAGAGAGTAATGAGTTTTTGAACTAGTTGGCTTTAGGCTTGCATCATCAGGATTCAACAATGCAATTTTATGATCAACAAAGGGCTTTAATGCTATTTTTCTAAATGATTCTCGGGTATTCGGTTTATAATCTTGTTTATAGTTATTATTCACAAATTCGATAATATCCTTACTTAGAGTAAGACTTTTCTTTGTTGCAGATGCCCATTCATCATCGTTCTTTAAGCCCGCCAAAGCGAGTAGCGTTAGAGCACTTATTTTATTTTGCTGCTGATTTGGAAGATCAAGATCCTTAAGAATCTGCTGTGCCTCTTCAATTTTTTTCATTACTAATTTTTTCAACTAACGCTTTCGAAACAATCTTATTAATTTTTTGTGAATCTTTCATTCCAAGCTGTGAAACTTTTTTTCCAATTTCTGTAATTTTTTTAAAATTTGGGAACGGGATTTTTTTTAATTCGCTAGCACTTACTTGTGTGTTGCCATTAAAAGTTTTAAAGTACTCATCATAAACATAACTATTTAGGATGGAGCATATGCCCAAAACTTCAAAAAGGCTAAGGTCACCCTCTTTTTTTACGATATAGTTAAGCTTGTTTTCAATTCCTATTTTTTCGTATTCGGGTAAAGTTTTTTTAAAATGTGGCGCAGCAACCAACCGGCTTACTTCGTCTTTGGAACTAAATCTTCTGACTAGAACTAAATTTGAATTTTTAATCAAAACCGAATTTGACTTCTCAGTACTGCTAAAAAATTGTTCCTTACTTTTTCCATTCATTGGATGAGTTATATTAAATTTTTTTACATTATCTAACCAGTATAATGGTACAGAATTATCTAATCTGTTCTTTTGTAAAAATTGAGTTTTTCTAAAATAAACAATGGGGCCAGTTGAAACTTTATAGCCAAGAGTTTGAAGAGTATTTTTTTGCCGTTTTATAAGAGTCATAACTTTTTCTTGTTCATCCGAATTTGGGAGATAAAGAAATTTTTCGTCACTATTTAAATCTATCAATTGAGCATATGAAAATTCTTTCTTAGTAGATTTATTAATATCTTTTAATCCATTTGATTGGGTTATTTCAATTCTTTTCCTTAAGTCGATTTTGGTTACTCTATGTCCTTTAATAATTAAATTCTCTTGAAGAATCTTGTCATCGAAAGCCTCTTTTCTAGAAACAAATAGATGAATTTTTTCTACTTGAATACTAGAGAAAAATATTTTTCTAAAATTTTTAAAATACTCGCCGGAGGCAAAACTTCTGGGAATAATAAAAAGCAATTCGCCATTGATATTAAGCATGTGTGCAGATATTGCTGCAAAAACTGCATAAATATTTAATTGTCCATTCGATAGTGTTTTAAACAAATTTTTTCTTTCATCTAACTTTGAAATTTTAAAATATGGAGGATTAGAAATAATTATATCAAACTTCTCATAACTTAATGAATTAATAACTGCATAATTCGCATTTATAAAATCAACGCTTCGATGATTTATTTTCAGGGTCAATCCTTTTTTGGTGAGCCAATCATTTAAGTGCGATAATGAAGCTGCAGTATAAATATTTAATTTGGGATCAATCTCAAATGTAGTTAATTCAATTATTTTTAGCTTCTTATTTTCTGAAAGTTTTTCAATTAAGGAACTACTTAAAATGCACGTCCCACAACCGGGGTCTAGTATTCTTACTTTACGTTTGTCAGTTGTAGAAAATGAAGCAATAAAGTTTGAAAGTAAAAGAGGAGTAAAAAATTGTCCCAAATTTTTTTTGTGAAATTGATTAGTTTTTGAAGCATAATATTTTGAAAGGCGCTCAGCATAATGACTAGGTCGTTCATTTATAATTGGGATTAAGGAAATTTGCTGCATTGTTCGTCGGAAATTCTTATGCAAATTAGTTTATTAAAAAGTTTCGCAGAAATTAGTTCATTAGTAATCACCTACACCTGGTATGGCAAATTCAGGAAGTATGAGAGATGCTGTTCAAAGAAATTTCTTAAAGTTCGTATCACAAACAATCAACAGAGATTTAGAAAAAAATTATCCACACACACATCATCGGCTTCGTTTCGTCTTAATACTTTAAGTTTGAAGGAAGGCAAGATCTAAAAATATAAGAACTACTACAGATCAACCTGCCCAATGAGAATCTTTGTAGGTTTACATTATTAAAGAAAAAATTTATGCAGCTGCTGGTGTTCTTAAAAAATCTTCCACTCCCCTGTAGAGCCACACGCCGCCGTTGTTGCGTGTTTCGTGCGGATGGTTTTGCAGCTTGGCAATCACCAACAACTCTGAGGGAGGTATGAACTAAACAGTAGTTAAACTCCAGCCTTCGTAGGTGTTTCATTCTACCTTAACCACTCCTTCTACTACCACAGGAAAAGACCAAAAACATCCTCGCATCTTGCCCCGGTATAATGAACTTTTCATTGGATGCAAATGATTTCATTTTAGCATGAACTTTTTATAAGCAGTGGTGTCAAATGTTCCGCCTGCGGATGGAGGCCGCATATGTTTCAAACTATAATACACCAGACGTGTCTGAGGCAAGAACAATTCAGGTCAATAGGATGGATATTT
>JALYYX010000263.1 GCA_030946075.1 Bacteroidota bacterium
TATCCGCCTCTGCCTTCAACGCCAACTGTTTCAGAAGAAGTTATTTGCACATGGTCTATATAATTTTTGTTCCAGATAGGTTCAAACAATGCATTGGCAAAACGTAATGCTAAAATATTTTGAACTGTTTCTTTTCCCAGGTAATGATCAATACGATATATCTGCTCTTCTTCAAAAATGTTACTTAATAATTTATTCATCTCCATTGCGCTTGCAAGATCATGACCAAAAGGTTTTTCAACAACTATCCGTGAATGTTTTATATCGCCGCAAACCTTTACCGAGCCAAGATTCTTTACAATTACAGGAACCAATTGAGGAGCTACTGCCATGTAAAAAATCAATGTTGGATGCTCTCCAAATTCCTGCTCTTTTTGTGTAACAATTTCAGCAATCTTAATGTATGCTTTTTCATCCGCAACATCCATTTGAATATATGATGAATGATCAGCAAATTCTTTCCATCTTCTATCTTCATCTTTTCTTCTTGAGAAATTTATTATACCATCTAATAAATGTTCTTCGTAAGCAGTCTCATCATATTCAGTTCTGGCAATGCCAACAATACTGAATTTTTCAGGCATTGAATTATCAAGAAATAAATTATACAGAGCGGGAGTAAGTTTGCGGTAATTAAGATCTCCGCTTCCTCCGAAAATAAAAATTACAGTGGGTGATAAAAGTTTTTTATTTAGCATTGAATATTATTAATGATGTGACATGTGATCAATGGTCTTTTCATCCTGCTGCCAATCGGTATGAAAAATTCCCTGCTCATCAATTCTTTCATAGGTATGTGAGCCAAAAAAATCTCTTTGCGCCTGTATTAAATTTGTTGGCAAATTTTTTCTGCTGTAGGCAATAAAATAATTTAGAGACGCAGCTAATCCGCTAACCGGGTAATCGTTTGAAAGTACTGAGGTTACTACATTTTTAAGCCCCCTTAATTTATCTTTTAGGATGGTTGCCACATCTTCATCCAGCAATAAGTTTTGTAACTGATTATTTTTTTCATAAGCTTTTTCAAATACTGTTAATAAAGAAGAGCGAATGATACAACCGCCTGTCCAAACTCTTATTACATCCCGTAAAGGGATCTGCATTTTTAACAACACAGAGGCTTTTGCCAGCATTGATAAGCCTTGTGCATAGCTAATGATGGTCGCAAAAAGTAATGCATCATGTAATTGACTGATAAATTCTTCTTGTGAGATATTTATTTTTTTTAATTCAGGTTGATACAAATTATTTGCTATTTCCCTTTCATCTTTTAATGCAGAGATATTCCGCATCATTACTGCCATATCAATAGTAGGTATAGGTTCCGGCAAGTCCAGTGCTGATTCGGAGGTCCATTTGCCTGTACCTTTTGCTCCGGCCTTATCAAGAATCATATCAACTAAGCTGTTCTCACTTTTAACATCTTTCTGTAAAAAAATATCAGCGGTTATTTCTAATAAAAAAGATTTCATTTCACCACTATTCCATTCTGCAAACACTTTGTGCAGTTCATCATTATTTAATCCAAAGCCATTATGCAAAATATCATAGCATTCGCTTATCAATTGCATAATTGCATATTCAATTCCATTATGAACCATTTTTACATAGTGCCCTGCAGCATCATTTCCTAAATATGCAACACAAGGCACATCATTCACTTTTGCAGCAACAGATTTTAAAATGGGTTCAACTTCTTTGTAAGCCTCAACGTCTCCCCCCGGCATTATACTCGGCCCAAGCCTTGCTCCCTGCTCACCTCCGGAAATTCCAATGCCCATAAAATGCAGTTTCTTATCTTTTAAAAATGTAATCCTTTTTAAGGTATCAATGTAATGAGAATTGCCGCCATCAATAATAATATCCCCTTCTTCCATTAAAGGGATAAGTTCTGCAATTACACTATCCACTGGGTTCCCCGCGGGTACCAGCATCATTAATTTTCGGGGCTTTTGTAATTGGGATATCATTTCCTGCAAAGTGTTTACACCTTTTACTATGGTATTTTCTTTTGCAGATTTTTCAAGTGCTACGGTTTTATCAGGGTTTTTATCATAGCCGATCACCTTAAATCCGTGATCAGCCATGTTGAGTAAAAGATTACTCCCCATAACACCAAGGCCGATCATTCCAAAATCATATTTAATTTCCATGCGTCAAAATTAGTGAATTGAAATTGCTATCGCTTACGTATTACCTTTGCACTTCACATTTAATACCAAAAAAATTATGAGCGACTTAGTAAAAGAATTTAACGATTACCGTGAAAAGATGAACGATGTTATTTTATCAAAAAATAACCTTGTGATGAAACGTTTGTGGAATTTAGATACTAACACTTATGATGAGGGAGCTCTTGATAAAAAAACCAAAGAAATGCTGGGATTGGTTGCCAGTATGGTTTTACGATGCGATGATTGTATAAAATATCACCTTGGCAAATCACATGAGCTTGGTGTGTCAACAGAGCAGATGTATGAAATTTTTGCAGTGGCAAATATTGTTGGCGGTACAATTGTAATTCCGCATACAAGAAGAGCGGCAGAATATTGGGAAGAACTAACCGGGAAAAATAATTGATAAAATTCTTTTGTAA
>JALYYX010000264.1 GCA_030946075.1 Bacteroidota bacterium
TTGGATAAAATTTTTACCAATTTTTCGTTAACGCATGGATATAATGCAACATTGGGTATGAATAGTTTTACATCTGCATTGCTTTACCAGGATGTTTCACGTTTTGGTTATCCTTCCTTTATAGATCCTATATCTAATAATTATATTCCTTATTATTTTGTTCCGAATATAACTATACAGGAACAATTTTCTCCTTTGCTTGGTGTTGATTTTAGTTTGGTAAATCAACTTACGGGAAAGTTTGAATATGTAAAAACCCGTCAGTTGAGTATGAGCCTTATTGATTACCAGTTAAGCGAAGTGCGATCAACACAACTCACTTTAGGAGCAGGTTACAGAAAGCGTGGTTTAAAACTGCCGTTTAAAGTTCCGTTCTCTAAAAAAGACAGCAAGCAACTGGATAATGAAATAAATTTCCGGTTTGATTTTAGTATCCGTGATAATGCAACCTCAAACAGCCGGTTGGATCAACAAAGTGCATTTGCAACAGGCGGCAGCAAAGAAATAACCCTTAGCCCAACAATAGATTATTACATCAGTAACCGCATTAATGTAAAATTATATTTCGATCAGCGGAGAGTGAATCCTTACATTTCATCAGCAGCCCCAACAGTAAATACAAGAGCAGGAATGCAGGTAAGAATTTCCTTAGCGCAATAATGTTTGCTATGGAAGAATTATAATTTTCACTAAGCATTAAATCGGGGAAACCGCAGAGACTAAACTTACAAACTTTTACCAACAATAAAGTCCCGGATCACTTCCGGGCTTGCTTTGCTTATTAAAAGATCAACAAGAATTAAGTATTTTTTACCTTTTTGAATATTATAAAGTAACCGCAGATATTTTTCTTTTTCTTTTTATTTACCTGTACAGGTTTTATCATGTGATACTCAGAAAATTTAGGTATGTAAGAATAACCAATAATATTACTTTCCATTCCTTCACCATAATGTTTTTGGTATACTACCTGCTTCTCATCAGTATCATACATTCTTACTTCATATAATTTTGATGACATTTCACCGATGAATACAATGTGGTACCAGGTTCCTTCGCTCAGCGGAACAATTATTGGCATTTCATATTCGCTTTCCATCGTCATGGTTGCTTCTTTCACCATTATAAACCCTTGTTTAGATAAAAATGATTTTAAACTATCGGCCTGAGATTTAAGTGAGGGATCAAAACAGGATACCTGATGAATTACATCGTCACGCTGTGCTTTTGCTGAGAAACTAAGTGCAGTTAAAAAAGAAAAAATCAGGAAATGATTGATAAGGTTTTTCATTTATAGGCCTTGGATTACGGAACAATATTACAACTTCGATATTGGATTTGCAAAGTAGAAATACAGACTATTTAAACGTACATCTTCTGTAATTTATTGCATAGTAAATACACGGTCAACCCTTGTTAAAATAAATAGCATTAGCCTGGGCTACGGTAGTGATAACAAGATCGTTTATACAAACATGGGGTGGCAGAGATGCAGTGTAGTAAATAGTTTCAGCAATATCTGCTGCACTTAAAGGAACGTAACCTTCATAGGTTTTTGCAGCTTTATCTTTATCACCTTTATACCTTACTAAAGCAAATTCTGTTTCTACAGCGCCGGGATGTATTGCAGTAACTTTTATGCGATGTTGCAAAAGATCGATCCGCATTGTTTTACTTATTGCATCAACAGCTGCCTTTGATACACAGTAAACATTTCCTTTTTCATACATTTCTTTTCCGGCAACAGAACCAAGATTTATAATATGGCCGCTGTTTCTTTTTGTCATAAAAGGGATAACAGCTTTGCTTACGTACAATAAGCCATTCACGTTTGTTTGCAACATAGTTTCCCAATCATTAATATCAGCTTCGTCAAAAAAATCTCTGCCCAAAGCAAGCCCTGCATTGTTAATGAGAATATCAATCGCTTTCCATTCTTGAGGTAAATTATTTATTGCTGTAAAAACTTCTTCTCTTTTTTGAACATCAAAAACAGTATCGAAAACTTTTACATTAAAATCTTTTTGTAAGGAATTTTTTAATTCCGTTAAGCGATCTTTTCTTCTGCCATTAATAATAATATTATATCCTTCCGCTGCAAATTTTTCTGCGCAGGCTCTCCCAATTCCAGCGGTTGCGCCGGTAATAAAAACTGTTCTGTTTGTCTGAATCACGATTTATGGGATTAAAAGATTTATGGGAAATATTGTCGCAAAACTACAAACCACAAACTATAAACTACAAACTATCTAATTAAAGTTACTATTCCTTTTTGTGTAAATGTTTTATCCTGATAATCTACACCTTCTGCAATCCATACATACACAGCCGAATCCTGCGGATGGCCTTTAAAGGTTCCATCCCATCCTGCATTTTGGTCAGTGGTTGAAAAAACCATTTGCCCCCAGCGGTTAAAAACTTTAAAATAATTTATTTGTTTTATACCGATAGGGATAGGTTTAAACACATCATTTTTACCATTACCATTAGGTGTAAATGCATTAGGTACATACAACCCTGAATTTACTTTATAAACATGTACGCTTATTGTGTCCGTAGCAAAACATCCGGCTGCACTGCTCACCTTTACAATATAATCTATGCTACTAGTTATGTTTGCAACAGGGTTAAAAATATTCGGATCACTTAATCCTGTTGTGGGAGTCCATGTATAAAATTGTCCGCCGGTTGCAGTAAGTTGTAAGGATTGTCCGATAACTATCGAGGTATCTCTTGGTCCTGCATCAGCAAAAATTCTTTGCACTAATACAACAACTGTGTCCATTACAGCTTTTGCACAACCCAATGTATCGCTAATGGTTACAACATATCTTATACTTTTATTTGGCCTGGCAATAGGATCGGCAATGTTTGAGTTATTTAAAAAGATAGTAGGCGACCATGAATAAATGCTTCCACCACTTGCATGTAATTGAATCACGTCGCCAAAGCAAATTGAAGTATCTAATTTTGCTGTTGCAACAGGGTAGGGAGATACTTTGATTGTAACAGAATCAGTTGACTGGCATTTGCCAATATTTCCTATTACATAAAATTTTGTTGTTGATAATGGAGTGGCAATCGGATATTTTGCAGTGTCATTATTTAGCGGCGCAGATGGGCTCCATTTGTAATGCAATGCATCACTTACAGGAGTTAGCTGTATAGCATCTCCCTGGCAAATACTCGTATCTGGGCCTGCATCAATTGTTACAAATTGTTTCACGTTTACAAATACGGAATCATTTGCTTTGCATCCAAAAGGGTCAGTAAGTGTTACATAATATGTTGTGGGTGATTTAGGACTAACTAATGGCGATGAGCTATTTTGATTATTGATATTATAATTTGGTGTCCATAAAAATGATCCGTTGCCAGCAGCATTTAACTGCAACGTATCTATTGAACAGATAAGTGTATCATTAGTCACAGTAAGGTTTGGCTTGTCAGTTATTGAAACCGTTTGAGTAACAGTTGCAGAACATCCTTTACTGTTGGTTACAAAAAGACTAACATCATAATTGCCTGCAGTGGTGTAAATATAGGTTGGATTTTTTGCATGAGATGTATCAGCAAGTGTTGATGGATCCCCAAAGTTCCACGACCATGAATTTACAATTCCATATTTGGTTTTAGTTGTATCTGTAAATTGTATTACTGTGTTTTTACATTGCCCTGATGAAATAAAACCGGGAGAGAACCCGGGATAAACAAATGCTAATGTTGTTGCAGAATCCTGACACCCTCCCGGGCTTGTAATTTTTAATTTGACTTTGTAAATTCCCGTATCGGAATAAAAATGTGTAGGATTTGAAGCCGATGAAGTGTTATTAATACCACTTGCGGGATCTCCAAAGTTCCATGTATATAGACTTCCTATAGGAATAGGAATTTCATTTTGAAAAGTGAGATTAAACCCATCGCAGGTTATATATTTTGGAGCTAATTGTGCTGCAGTTAGTGAACAATTTGCAACATCAATATGTATTTCTTTTCTTGTAGTACCTATAAAGGTTCCCCTTCTATATTCATTTACATCAACTGCAACTACATAAGTGCCGATAGTAGCAGGTGCAATGCCTGAAATAATTCCGGTAACAGAATTAATTGTAACATTTGGTCCTAAAGGTAATGATCCTGAATATCCTGCATTATAGGGAATAACAGCGCTTGGAAAATAGGGAGGAGGAGGTAATGTTGGTGGATTTGGTCTTGAACCTGTTGGTGAATTATCGCCGCCAAAAAACCCCTCTGTAAAAGAATAACTTAATGAATCACCATCAAGATCTTTAGCACTAAAATCAAAAGTGAATGGAGCATTATGACAAACAATTGCAGTATCATTTTGTGAAAATACAGGGCTGGAATTATTGCTATATGATTGACCATTAATTACACCGGGAATTTTATTTGTATAAGTAAGCCCTACGGCATTTGAGTTAGGGACATTTATAATATTTATAATTCTGCAACAACGTTGTACTGATAATATATACCCACCAACATTATCGGTAAGGTCTATTATAGTAACATATTGATCTACTCTATAACAAACAGCAGGAGCATTAGTGATGCAGTTAAAATCAATTTTATTTTCAAAGTCAGTTTGTGCTAAGGGAATTGTTACTGTTTGAAGAAGATTATTTGAGGCACCATCAAAAATACCCATGAAAACATTTTGATCAATTTGGCCGCTCGATAAATTATCGCACCTTAAATATTGCTTCACGGTAATTTTATATTTTGAGGTGTTAGCAATACTTCCCGCTCCTAAATATTCATAATAAATCCAGCCCCCTTTTAAATGGTCTGCTAAGGAAACTAAGGATGAAATAGAAAGTAAAAAAATAAAAAAGATCTTCTTCATTAAATGTTATAGTGGCTCAGGTATAAGATGCCAAATTACACAAAAAAGCTGTTTTACCATTGGTGTTTAGTAGTTTGAAATGACAATAAAAGATTAAATCTTTTGTAAAAAAGATAAAAGCATGTCAGTTGACCTTGCCGATTTTTCTATCATTCCCATGTGCCCAACATCTTTCAAAATATTTACGTGAGCAATTTTAGGCAAATGACATTGTTGTAAAGATATATTCAATGGTATTGCAGTATCTTTTTCACCGATAATAAAAAGAACGGGGTTTAAAAATGTTTTTAAAATATCGGTTCTGTCCGGCCGGTTTATCATTGCATAATAATATTGAATTAAAGATTTTGCAGAAAGCCTTTTCCCGTCATTAATTAGCTCGTTTATCTTATTCTGATGCTTATTTTCTGCAAAAAGGTTGGGTATCATGGTTTGTAAAAAAGCTTCAATACCATTTTTTTGTACAAACTCAATTGTTTTGCGGCGTGTTTGTTTCTTTTCTTCATCATCCGCAAATGCTGAGGAATGAAATAATCCGATTCCGTTTAATAATTCAGGATATTTTTCTGCAAAGGCAAGGGTAATATAACCCCCCATGCTATGGCCGATCATAGTACATTGTGATATCTTTTCTTCATCCAAAATCGCTTTTATCAATTCTGCATAATCATCAATAGAAATCTGCCTGCCGGTAGGCAAAGTATTTCCATTTGCTAACATCTCTGATCGGCCGCTGCCGGGCAGGTCAGGAATTATTAAATGGAAATAGTCTTTTAATATTTCCGCCTGTTCTTTCCATATATCTCCATCAACAGGTAATCCGTGCAAAAGCACAACGGCTTTGCCTTTGCCATAGCAGCGGCAGAAAATTTTTTTATTTTTATATTGAATGAATTTTGTTTCTTCCATATAAAAAGCTGCGAAAAATTAGTATTAAAATAATTGGGATTAAAGAAATGCTCAAAGGCTGCGGAAGAAAAATCCAAACCATAAAAAGAAGTGAATTAAATATTGCCGTAATTGTAAAATATTTCTTTGCCCATATTTTTTTTGTATGAATAAAAAATGCAGCAATTACATGCGTTGGCCATGCCCATAAAATATTATAATTGTTTCGGCATACCGTATGGTCAGTTCCCAACCACATAAATAAAATTAAACAACCAGTTAAACCCGTAATAAAAAATATAAAACCATCAAAGCCATAAAGAAATCTTCGAACCGAATTTTTTTTGGAAAAGCTCAGTATAACGACAGCTAAAAATAAAATAGTAAAGATGAATAAAGGATGTAATAAAAAATTAGTTTTTTTATTTAATACAGGCCTTACAAGTATATCGTTTGTTGATGAAACAATCGGTTTGTTGCCAATGGTTCCTTTATCAAACCCTCGCATTAAATAATCAGGAAGAAACATTACTTCTCTGGTGTTCATTATAGCATCTGTTTTATGCCCCAATAAAATATCCATTCCAAATTTTACCCATTGGTTGTCATTATAATCCATGTATTCAAAAATAAATTGCCGGAAAGTTGCCGGTTTATTTATTATAACAGGAACATGAACCGGAACATCTACAGATTTTTCTAACAAGTCACGCAAACGTGTTGTGCAGTTATCAAATAAAAAATCATATTTATAAAATTTATTTTCTCCCATTAAATTTTGGAGAAGTAACTGAAACATTTTTTGTTTTTCGTTACAGGTTAAATTTAAAACCTGTTCGGTCATGCCTCTATTGTCGGCCCGGAAAGATTGTTTGAAAGAAGTAAAATCTTCTGTTGACAAATAATACATAAGTTTTCCACGAACGAATTTTGTATAAAAATCGGGTTCACTAAAATCGAATGTTCCGTAATTAAAAACGATATCTTCATTAGTTGTTGAATCTGTAACTCTCATTGCACTATGCCCGAAAGTTGAATATAATTCATCGCCAGGGCTGCATGTGAGCAGGCTTATACGTAAATGACAGGAATCAGATTGTGCTGTACTGAAATAAGAAATAAGAAGTAAGAAATAAGAAATAAGAAATGATCTGCGAACCATTGTTTAATTGTTAGAGGTAAAAATAACGAAAGTAGAATGTAAACTACCGCAGAGAACATGAGTAAAAAAGAGGTTTCGCTGAGATTTATTTAATCCACTCTGCGTAAACTCAAATTTCTCTTTTCTCTGCGGTGAAAATTATTCATTGAGCGCTGATATTT
>JALYYX010000305.1 GCA_030946075.1 Bacteroidota bacterium
ATATAATCCATTGCTTCAACTGCATCTAAGGCGGAACGTCCCTTATCGGGAGCAGCAGAGGCATGAGCAGAAATTCCATAAAACCTGAATTTCGCCGTTTTAATAGCCAACGAACTTGTATAGGTAACGGTATTATGTTGATCAGGATGCCAATGCAAAGCGACATCAACATCATTAAATAAACCTTCCCTTACCATATATACTTTGCCATCGCCACCTTCTTCTGCAGGGGTGCCAAATACTTTTACTGTGCCCTTCACTTTCCCTTCCTCTATCAATTTTTTAATCGCTATACCTGCTGCAACAGAACCTGTTCCAAATAAATTATGCCCGCAGCCATGTCCACTGTTTCTATTTGCAATGGGGGTTTTCACAAATGAAGTTTCTTGCGACAAGCCGGGCAAGGCGTCAAACTCAGCAAGTATAGCTACAACCGGCGAACCACTGCCATAGGTTGCTACAAATGCTGTTGGCATACCGGCAACGCCTGCATCAACCTTAAATCCGTTCTCTTTTAAAGTATTTTGTAAAAGCAGTGAGCTCTTAGTTTCCTTAAATCCTACTTCAGCATAATCCCAAATATTTAATGCTATTTTTTTGTAGCCATCATAATTAGTTTGAATATTTTTTTCAACCTCATTTTTTAGGGTATTAATTGAATTGCTTTTGCCACTGTTTTGTGCGATGCCATTGTAGCCTAATGCCAGAGATAGAATGGAGATAGTAAATAATTTCATAATGCCTTTTTAAATAATGAATTTAATTTATAATGATAGTTCAATTATGCCGGAGCTACACCAAACAAGCTAAGAGTTGAAACCAAATATTTTTTAAAAGTTGAAGTTAAGAACTAAAGCTAACCCAGCCTACCGGCAGGCAGGTTATAAAGTCGAGCGAAACCGAATCCGAAGCTAACATCGACCTGCCCCAATAACACCAAGTCCCTTGTTGTGCGTTCGTGTTTTACACCTTTCGAAAATATATACTATCCTTAATAGTTAATCTGAATTGATCCAAAAAGTAGGATCAACGAATCTCCTGTTTCTTTGGCAAATAGGTTTTGTTTTTGAACATAATCGATATTAATAATATCAGTTTTTAAATCAAGCAATAATGATTGCATATATTGCTTTTCTCTCTCTTTTTCCACAATATGTTCACGGATATTCTCTGCAATAAAGCCAAGAAATGCTGCAAGAAATAACATAAAGAATTCCAGCAGATATTTGTTTGTGTACTTCCATAACAGTTTTTATGATTTTGGTATTTGATAAGAAGTAAGATGGAAAGTTAATTAATTCTTCAGGGATGCAATCTTTGCTTTCATTTATTACCGGGCTTTTATTTTCTTTAACGCAATCTATAATTGGTGAAATATCTTTTAATAATATAAAAGCATTCACGCGGCCACTATTAACGCACATCCAACCTCAAAGTTGAAAAGTTTGAACAAAACTTGATTTTTATCCTAAGCTCAGAAGATGATTTTAGGCATACATTTATTTCTTATTTTCATACTTTCAGAGTGTATGAAACAATAATATAATTGAACTGAACGGATATAAGTATAAAAAATAATAGAAACCAATTATTGAACAAAGTTCCTGAGGTTACTCTTCTTTTTTGGTTTATAAAAGTCTTGTGTACTACAGTTGGAGAAACCTTTGCTGATTTTTTGAATGTAAACTTAAATTTTGGATTGACGGGAACTTCAATAGTGATGGGAATCTTATTGGTAATTGCTTTATATTTTCAATTTAGGTCAAAAAAATATGTCCCCGTTATTTATTGGATTGCGGTAGTTTTTATAAGTGTTTTTGGGACTCTGGTCACCGACAACCTTACTGACAAAATGGGTGTGCCACTGGAAACAAGCACTATATTTTTTAGCATTCTTTTGCTGTTAACCTTTGCTCTTTGGTATGCAAAAGAAAGAACACTTTCTATTCATTCAATTTACACCAAACGCCGGGAAGTTTTTTATTGGCTAACTATCCTATTCACATTTGCTCTAGGTACAGCATCGGGAGATTTGATGGCCGAAAGTTTAGGACTTGGTTATTTAGTTACCGGTGTTATTGTTGCCATTGTGATTGCTGTTGTAGTTGTGGCACAAAAGTTAAAACTGAACCCGGTACTTTCCTTTTGGATAATTTATATCATGACCCGGCCACTAGGCGCATCAATTGGAGATTTGCTTTCCCAGCCAACTAAATTCGGTGGTTTAGGTTTGGGTGCAACATTAACGAGCGTAATATTTCTTGTTGGAATTTCTAGTATGGTTCTATACTTCACTTTGTCTAAGCGTGATGTTATTACCTCTGAAAGGATTGAAGAAAAAGAAGATACAGAAGGAAAGGCGCTTATTTGGCAAACAGTGATAACTGTAGCCATATTCATAGTTGTTGGCGGCGGAGCATATTTTTGGAGACATAATGCTATTCAAAAAGAAACAAAGCAATCTGTTTCCAAGGCAGCACCTGGGCAAAATACTTTATCGTCACCTCTTGGTGATATGTCTACATTCATTAAAATTACAGAAGACACAAGGGCTTTGGTAATCGCAAATAACTTAGCCGGAGCTAAAACACGTGTAGCTGACCTTGAGTATGAATGGGACAATGCCCAATCTCGGCTTAAACAAATGAATGGTGCTAAATGGACGGAAGTTGATAATGCTATTGATAAAGTATTAAGACAGGTACGTTCAGTAAACCCCAATCAACAGGAGTGTAAATCAGCACTCGATGATTTATTGGCTGTGCTTAAATGAGAGAGTTTTTTTATTAGCCCCACACAGGAGGAGGTCTTTAAAGCCTTGCACCTTTATTTAAAAGGAATTTCTTTTAACTGCAAAACTTTTATTCCATAATTGATGCTTGCAAAAAGAAACAAGACTGTAATGATAATTGATTTCATATTTTTTCGTTTTAATATGTATAAAATAAGAAAACTATTACAAATAGAAATAGTTGCTCTGTTAGATAAAAGTGCTATAAATAGGCCTCTCGTATACATTATAACGGGCGGGTTTAATATTCATATATTAACCTTTAATTGTAGTTCATAATACAATTATTACTCTAATATTTCTGAACTTTAAATTGCTAATTTATAAACCATCTATATGAAAAATATTTCTTTATCGGTTTTGATTTTTTTTATTCCATTTATTTGCCCTGCTCAAATTAATCCCGATGCTATTGTTGGTAAATGGATAACAACAGCAGGAAACTGTATGGTAGAGGTATATAAACAAAACACAGAATTCAAAGCAAAAATTTTGTGGTTTAACGATAAGGGTAAAAAGCCAATGAATGATTGGAAAGATGAAAAAAATCCAGATGCTTCATTAAGAAATAGAAAATTAGTAGGCATGGAAGTGTTGAATGGTCTTCATTATAATTCAGGTGAAAAGCAATGGGTAGATGGGATCATTTACGATGCAAGTACGGGGAAAAAATGGGACTCTGTAGTATGGCTTACTGATGACAATTTACTTAAAGTAAAGGGTTACTGGGTATTCAAATTCTTAAGCGAAACCAAAACTTTTAAAAGGGCATAAATTTTTTGAATATTTTGCTGAATGAGTTACATTTTCTTTTCCACCGGTTAATTATGATACCCATAGCATATTTACTACAGCTAATATTAATTCTTATCTAATGCGCATTTGTGGCGTCATGATAATGATAGTCACATTGAGCTGCAACTGTTCCCTCACAATCCCTTCGCTTTTGACTTGAATAATTTGAGGTTTATAAATAAGAGTTTGCATTCGCTAATATACTCACTTCGCTATAAATAAAAAGCTCCCCTAAGGAGAGCCTTACTTACAGCACTTTTTTTACATTAGAACTGTATGAAACAATTGCAAGATAAATTATTCTCTTTAATCTTCGCTACAATAAAAACAAGTGGTAGGGGCTATACATTAAAAAGAGTGGGCCGTGTAGTGCATGCTTACACATAACGGCTACTTATAGGTAAGATTATTAATTACCAATAGCAACTACTTAGTAGTTAGACAAAAAAATAATAAGGATGCCTATAATGGTTTTTATGTCAAGTTTAATTTTATGTAATCCAGCGTATATTTTAATAGTTGGCAGAAATATTGTTAGGCATTAACCTTTTATAAAATTATTCAATTATGGACTAGAATAAAAAAATTGATGAAATTGAAAAAGATGTACAAACCTACAATAATTATCAAAGGGAAAAGACCATATTAAAGAAAAAACAAACAGCAGCAACAACTGTTCAAAAAAACATAGATACTGTCTTAAAATTGGAAAATGTTTTAATTTATGAAGAATAGTTCCACCACCTGCACCGGTGCTAATGATTATTATGTCATAATGCTCCATACAAAAAGAATTAAAAAATTAAAACGAATGTGCCTGCAATAATAAGAAGTGATCCAATAGCTGCCTTCATAGTTAAAGGTTCGCCTAAAAACACAACTGCTAAAATAATTGCAATAGCCACGCTCATTTTGTCAACAGGGGCTACCTGAGAAACCTTACCTAATTGCAAGGCTTTAAAATAAAATATCCACGACAATCCTGTTGCTATACCTGAAAGTAAAAGGAAAAGAATATTTTGTTTGGTCAATGTATTGATAGTTGAAACACTTCCTTTAAAAAAAGCAATTCCCCACGCAAGTATTAAAATAATTACGGTGCGTATAGCAGTTGCTAAGTCAGTATCCACACCTTTTATCCCAATCTTTGCAAAAATGGCCGTTAGTGCAGCAAAGAGGGCCGATAGTAAAGCATATATCCACCACATATAATTATATTGAAAACTGTTAAAAACATTTTACTATTTAAATTTTCATCTTCCTTTTTAAACTGTTAATTTATAAAGAAGACTTAACAGAAAAACAACAATAAACACACCAGATATTTATCCATAGCCTCATCACTTGCAACGAATTTAAAAACCTTATGCGTTTTGAGATTCTCTTAAAATTTGCAATAGCGTAGGTAAAATTAAGCCGACAACTGATAATGACATCTCTTGAATTTTGGGTAGCTAAGTACTGATTCCCTATTAAAATATTGCCTCGCATTTTATGCCTACAAAGGCAACATCTCCGGCTCTTAAAACGATGATAGTAAATATTAATTCTGCAGCCTTACCTAAAGTGGTATTTAATAAAGCACCAATTTTAGTAGATGTTGATTTAGCAATGACTTCATGCAGAGCATACAAACAACAAAAGGTCGTTATGAAAAATAAATTTACTTACAATAGCAAGTGGAAAAAACACAAGCAGGTAACACATACAAACTACTTCTTTGTTGCGCAGTATTATTTCAAGATTATTTAATTACTTCTATTTTTGTTATGGGATGAATTTCTTCCCATCCGTTATGACTATCTATTATCAAGCTGCCGGTAACTTTTACATGATCTCCAAGTTTTGGTATTTGAATTTTGTTGATATATCCATTGCAGGTATTACCAACTTTTGGCAGCGTTGTTTTATTTGCACATACTGCTTCAATAACTAAATCGCCCTGTTTTTTTTTGATGTTCTTTTTAGTTAGCAGATCTTCCTGACCATTATCTAATTTTAAAAGCATGTGCTGATCGCCATCCTCATCGGCGCTGCTCTCTTCTATCACACCTGTAACAGTTTTACATTTATCAATTACTTCCAGCCTATCAGGGTTGTAAACATATCTCCAGAAACTTGTATCACAATTAATGACAGTATTATCCTTTATTTTTTTGTTTTGATCTGTAGTGGATCTTTGTTCTTCTTTATCTTTATTCTTATGTTTCTTTTCTTTTTTTTCTTCGCAAGAAGACAATGCTGATATCCCTAATATTCCAATTAAGATAATAACTGATGTATTTTTGAAATATTTCATTTTTGTATATTTTGTAGCGCACAAACCTAAACTCAAAATCTTTGTATGTAAATTTCCCTTTTAATTAATATGTACAATAAAAAACCGCTCATTACAAAACAGCATTTTTATTAAAATAATAGAAAATTCTATCTGTCTTTTGAAATATATTCTTTGTTGCCATTTTTATTAATATAATATCTTCCTCCTCTTGGGCCTTCGTAAATAGTGCGTCCTTCCTTATCAGTACCCACTGTTTTGTCAGTACTTGAGTTCGTAGTTCTTGTAACCTTTGTAGTTTTTGTTGTCCTAGTAACTTTCCGAGCATCAGCATCTGCTTTTGCTTTTGCCTCTTTAGCTTCCTGTTCTTGTTTTTTCTTTAGTTCAGCTGCATCTTTATTTGCTTTTAATCTCATATCAGGAGAACCATTTTTGTTTGTACCGGTAGATTTAGCTTTTTTGGCATCACTATCTGCTTTTTTCTTAGCTTCCTTTGCATCCTGTTCTTGTTTCTTTTTTAATTCCTTAGCATCCTTTTCTGCCTTTTTCTTTGATTCTTTTACATCCTGGTCTTGTTTCTTTTTTAATTCCCTGGCATCCTTTTCTGCTTTTTTCTTAGCTTCCATTGCATCTTTGTCAGCCTTTTTCTTCACGTCTTTTGATTCTTTGGTTATCTCAGACTTTGAAGGTGATTTTTGGGCATAACTAAATGTAACTATGCTCATTAAAAATAATAGAGATAAAATAATTTTTTTCATATAGCTTTTTTAGTGAATTATTTAATAAATGTATACTCTTTTTATTTAACCTAACTATAATAGGCATTTCGGCAAGGGTTTGTGAAAAGCCCGCTATTAGCCAAAGTGATCTCAATAATACTGATGCTGACTTTATTTTATGGAAAAACAACAGTGGGTAAGCAATTAAATTCTAATGCAATACTTGCAGATGCAAGTTGTACAAAAGTTTGTATCTATATGTCGCTGGTTTTGCTGGTAGTAAGTAGCTTGTATGAATTAATAAAGTTTCCATACTTTGATGTAATTGGAAGCATTGGAATTGCATACTTCTCATATAAAGAAGGTAAAGAATGTTTTGAGAAAGCTAACTCTGATAAGCACTGCGCTTGTTGCTAATATTATTTATTTTACACTCCCTTCAATAATTTTAATTTCTTCGGGTGTGAAATAAAAATCCAAATCATCACGAAATCATAAATAATCCTGCTATTCCCAAAATATAAAGTACCAATACAATTAATGAATCAATACCAATGGAAGCAAATTGTTTTTTTGGTCGAAATAAAAGCCCCCAGATATAAACTATTGTAAGCAGCATTGCTAAACCTGTTAAATAAATATCTGTTTTTTGTGCTTCAGGCAATACAGCATTTCCTGAAAGTAATGTTGCAAATAAAAACAACACCGGCAGGAAGGCATTGCCTCCAAAAATATCACTAACTGCCATTTGATAATCTTTCAGTTTTATAGATGCAAGCCCTGTTGATATTTCAGGTAATGCGGTTGCTGCAGCAAGAATTGTTGCACCAAAAAGCACTCCGCCCATCCCTATATGTGTTGCAATGGCATCGCCGGATCTTTCCAATGCCACACCTGCAACAAGTGTTACAATGGAGCTAATAACAAATATGATAATGATCTTTGAAGTGGTTGAGTGTTTTAATTTTGCCTGCTCATCTTTTTTTATGCGGGAATGTCCATGCGGTTCTTTTTGCATTCCGGGTACTGTAAAATTTGCTATCCAGGGTAACTTTGTTCTTGCCCTTGCTATGAGTACAATTCCTATTACCCAGAAAATAAATATCAGCAACCCGGGAGGTGTAATTCTCCAGAAAATAATTTTTGCAGGCAGCTCATGCCCTGTAATAACCAATGCCAGCACTGCAACTACCAGTGTTCCTTCTAATACAAGTACAAGGGAGGCTGCTTTATAGGTTAGGCTGTTCTGCTTTCCTACTCCAAATCTGTCCAGCACAACCAGCACTACAGTTTGTATGGCTATGCCCCAAGGATATTGCCAATGGCTATTCCCATTTTATGCTGAAGAGAGGCGCCGGCTACTATTGCTATTTCAGGCAGGTTGGTAACAATGGCAAGTATTATCAATCCACCCATAGCTTCGCCAATTTTAAAACGGGTAACAAGTATATCGGTGGTGTCTGATAATTTAATCCCTGCTATCCATATGGCAATAGCAGCACCTGCAAAAATTACCAGTAACCATATAATTGAAAGAGATTCAAGATTCATTTATGAAAATTTATTTTACGCTGTCTTCAATAATTTTAATTTCTTCGGGAGTGAGGTTGTAGAGCTGGTAAACTTTATGAGATTAATTTTATTTCTCAATGCAAAGCTTTTGCTGTGGTGCGTATTTTCTTTAATCAAGAGATTTACTTTTTCTTTTTTGTGGGTTTCTTTTCAATCTTCTCAACCGATTGGGTGGATATTTTAGCAAACATTTCCCATTTACTCTTATAGTCAAATGGAATTTGAACCCATTCTTTCATCGGTCTGCCTTCCATGGGTTCAAACAATTTTGTGCCATCCAAACTCAATGCATCCTGTAGTGCTTTACCATGTAGTTTTACAACAATATTGTTCTTCCAAAACATTGCTGCTGATTTTCCATTTGGCATTTTCATACATAAAGCTCCAAACATTTTACCAGCTTTTGCATTTGCAATTTTTTCTGTTAATTCATTAAAATATATTTCTGCTTCTGTCATGCCGTTTGCTTTTTAAAGATTTTGGAAGCGATAAAAGCAAATAATCCCAATATTAATCCTGATACAATTCCAACAACCGGTCCTGTCATTAACATCATTAATTTGGGTGAGTCTGGCATAGGCATTTTCTTCATCATTTCAACTTCTTTTGGGTGACCGGAAATATACTTGTCAAAAAGAATAATGTGTACAGCTGTAATCCAAATAGAATTTACAATGCTTACTAAAAGCCCATGCAAAAAATATTTAGACGAACAGTTTTTTGCTATGATGTAAGCACAAATAATAAAGATTATTAACCAACAAAATGGCTCAATGTTAGAGGGAATAAAATAAACGGTTGCAAATGCCATAGCCAAACCGAATAAAGAAAGTTTGAAAATTAAATTCCAGTTCATATAATTTAGTTTTTGGTGTCTGGTGTATTTAAGATTTTGAAACATGTGTATGAATACACGCTGATTAATAAACTTTAAGTTAACTTATTTTACACTGTCTTCAATAATTTTAATTTTTTCGGTAGTGAGGTTGTAACATTTATAAAAGAGGGGATCTAATAGCCTCCAATTTTCCATTATCGCAAATGATAATTTCTTTATTCGTAAAAACATAACCTCAACTTCATACATCTTCGCTGCTTAAAATTTATGTATGAAAAGAACCATTTTATTTACTGTATTATTATTTTTTGTTTATGAATTACAAGCCCAGGACAGATATTTCGGGAGAACTTATACAGCAAATGTTTTAGCAAAAGGTGGTGTTGATCTTGAACTATGGCATACTTCACGTTTTGGGCATAGCAATGAATTTTTTCATGCAATGGATCAACGGATGGAATTAGAAATAGGGCTGGGAAAGGGTCTGCAACCTGCTTTTTATTTTAATCATTTCCAACAGTCTTACAGTGATGCGTCAGGTAACATAGTGCATAAAACTGAAGCCGGATTTAGTAATGAGTGGAAGTGGCAAATTAATAAACCTGCCAAAAAAACGAATATTGCATTATATGGAGAGTTAGGAGTAAAAGGAAATGAAATTGAACTTGAAACTAAACTAATACTTGACAGAACGTTTGGAAAAAATTTAGTTGCCTTTAATCTTGTGTATGAAATGGAATATGAGTTTGAAAAGCAAAATAATAAAACAAAGTTGGAACTTGCACAAACACCGGTAGAATTTGATCTTGCTTTTATGCATTTTTTAAAACCTGAATTAGGTTTAGGTTTAGAAACAGTTAGTCATAATGATATAGTAAAAGGAAAGGTAAATAATTCTATTTTATATGCAGGACCTACTTTAACTTATAGAGGTGGGGCTTGGTTTGTAATCGCTAATTATTTACCTCAGCTTGTTAATTTACATAAGACTTCAGCCTCGCCGTTTAAGAGAGATTTAGAGAATCACGAAAGAGCAGAAGCAAGAATATTATTAGGGATTTCATTGTAATGTATTATCCTTCTTATGATTTAGTTACTTTAGTTTTTACAGCGTTTTTAGATTTTGATTTTTTATCTGTTGCAAATATGCCACTGGTGTATTTATCGTATAGCTCAAATAAAAATTCAACTCGTTTGGTTTCGTTTACAAATGCGTTTGGAACGGAACTAAGGTCAACTGCTTTATCTAATGCATGGTGTTCGGTTTTACCAATACATGCGGCATTGTATGTTACTCAACAATAATATGAAAGACTTTGATAAATTCGCTGCATTCAAACTTGTACAGCCTTCATTAAATCAATGTTGTTTGGTTGAACAGATTAATACCCAGGAAGGTTAGAGTATGCCAAGTATTATTAAAACAACCAATGTATTGTTTCTTACAGTATAAAAACCATCATTAGGACAATCGCTGTTTAGATATTGATAATTTGTTGTGGCAGCAGAAAGGAGTGCACCAGGATTTGATCCCTTACTGAAGTTTATATTTATAACTGGTCACCTAAACTCCCCTGACAGATTTGAGCATATGTATAATAAATTATAAAAAAAAAGAATACTAATAAATATAATCTGAGAAACATATTAATAGTAAATGCGGTCGGTAAACTAAATTTTTACTTTCGACATTAATTTTATTACCCTTGATGATTGACCTATAAGGATATCAAACATTCCCGGTTCTAACACCCAATCACTTTTTTTAATCTCATCATAATATTTAAATGCATCTGCATGTAATGTAACTTTTACTATTTTTTGCTGACCGGGCTGCAACATTATTTTATCAAATCCTTTCAGTTCTTTTTCCGGTCTTGCTAAGGTTGATTTTTCCTGATGTACATAAACCTGTGCAACCTCAGCGCCGGCAACAGCTCCCGTGTTTTTTACAGTGAAAGTTACGGTGGCATTATTCTTATCTCCCACAATTTTTAAATTATTATAACTAAAGGTTGTATAAGAAAGACCATGACCAAATGCAAATTGTGGTTCTACTTTGTAAGTATCAAAGTATCTATATCCTACATAAATATCATCTGTATAAAACATTTGAGAAGTATCTTTCGAGATCATTCCAAGTTTTTCTGAAGGCGCATCTTCTAACGTTTTAGGAAAAGTCATTGGTAACTTACCTGATGGATTTACCTCACCGAAAATTATTTTAGCTAAAGCATTTCCTCCTTCCATTCCCGGGTACCATGCTTGTATAATTGCAGGTGCATTATTTATCCATTGCGTCATATCAATTGCTCCGCCTCCGATTAAAACAATTATTGTTTTAGGATTTGCTTTTAATACTGCTTTTATTAATTCATCCTGTCCGAAAGGCATGTACATATTTGGCTTATCATATCCTTCTGCATCGTAAGCATTATCACCCCATTTAGAATAATTATACCCATGCGTCCATCCCCCTACAACTATTGCTACATCTGCTTTTGACGCCGCATCAACAGCTTCACTTATTAGGTTATTATCGGCTGTTGCACCACGTTCAATATTATATCCTTTGCTATAAGTTATGTTGATTTTTTTTCCGGCTATATTTTTTAAACCTTCTAAAGGAGTTACTTCATACAAAGCCTTTGCCTGCGAACTACCTCCACCCATTGCCTGCTTTCTTTCTGCATTAAAACCAATAACAGCCATTGTTTTTATAGAAGACGATAGAGGCAGAATTTTATTTTCATTTTTCAATAACACAATTCCTTCCTCTGCAACTTTCAGCGCTGTTTGCTGATGCGCTTTTGTATTCGTTTCCCCTTTTTTACGAACGCCATCAATCATATTTGTTTTGTACATCACATACAATATTCTTCTTACTTTTTCATCAATAATACTCTCGTCTATTTTACCGCTTCTCACAAGATTTATTACAGTGTCCGCCATAAAAAATTTACTGTAATCACGTTTAGGACGCTGACCTAAATCCGTTCCCATTTCAATATCACAGCCATTCCATACAGCTTCCATAGTATTATGAATGGCTCCCCAATCACTCATCACTAAACCTTTAAAGTCCCATTCTTTTTTAAGTATTTTATTAAGAAGATAATCATTTTCGCTTGCCCACTGCCCACGCACTTTATTGTAAGCGCCCATTAATGTGTTTACATTAGCTTCAGTAACTGCAGCTTTGAAACCGGGTAAATATATTTCCTGTAATGCACGTTCACTTAAATTTACGTTTACATTAAACCGGTTTGTTTCCATATTGTTTGCAGCAAAATGTTTTACACATGCGGATATTCCCTGGTCCTGCACACCCTCGATATAACCCACAACCATTCTTGATATTAAATACGGGTCTTCACTTTCGTATTCAAAATTTCTACCGTTTAATGGTGAACGAATGATGTTAATCGCAGGGCCGAGAATAACATCTTTACCATGAAAGTTGGCTTCACTGCCAAGAACAGAACCGAATTCATAACCAAGTTTGGGATTCCATGTAGCAGCTAAACAAGTACCAACAGGCAAATAAGTTCCTGTATCAAATCGCACAGCATGAGGCCCGTCAGACATTACCAACTCCGGAATTCCCAGGCGTTTAACACCACCCGAAGTAAATGTTGTGTTTGCATGAATCATGCTTACTTTTTCTTCTAAAGTCATTTGGTTGATCAATGCATTAATTTTTGTTTCAGTAGATGTATTGGTTTGTGCATTTGTATTTAATGCAAAAGTTACTACTGCAAAAAATAAAAATAATTTGTAAGATGATTTATATAACATGGGAGCGTTTTTGAATTTATAAATACTTCTTTAAATAAAAGGGAATGTTAGCTGTAGCAACTTTATTATGCCCGTCGCTTATGTATAAGAATAAGCGATAAGCACCTTCCTGTCCTGGTGTTTTTAAAACTGCTTTATTTAGGTTTTCAGCAGTTACTGATCCGGGTATTTCAATAGGGCGTGATTCACGATCTCCACCATTTTTAAGATCGGTGCTTTCGGGTAAAAGCTCCCAGCGCTCTTTCAATTTATCTTTATTTGGATCAGAGGAAGAGACAGTTATTAAATAATTTTTATTTGGTTGCAAATAAATAATTTCAGATGCTTTTTTATTATTCAGCAAAACAGAATCCACATGCGGAGCCCTGTTTTTAGGATACTTGCCAGTCCATAAATACTGCATAACATCCACCACTTCGGATTCTTCTCCTTTCTCTGTAAACAATCCATACCATGTTGGTGTTCTTTCCTGCTTTTGTCCCCACAAAAAAACATAGGAACCCACACAATGCTTATCATGTTTTATAGAAGCTTCGTACCGGCTTTTATACACTGCTGCTTTTTGGCTGCTGGTTTCTTCTATTGATGCTTTCCATGGAGTTTGCTGGCTTTCCCAATGCCCTGTTGGTCCCCATTCTGTTACCATGTATGCACCATTCCATCCGGCAGAACGAAGTTGTTGCGGAACGCTTGCTAATCCCCCGTAAACCTGTACTGATAATAGATCAAGTTCGGGGCAACGCATTTTTATAAAATCAATTTCTTTTTTATTTATTCCTGCTAACATCGTAGTTGCCGGATGAATAGGATCTTCCTGGTGAATCATCTTTGCAATATCATTTACAGCATCCCAAACTTTTGGATTTTTATATTCAAGGTTAAGTTCATTACCAATTCCCCAGATCAATAATGCAGGATAATTTTTGTATTTACGAACTTCCATTCGCAATTTTTCTAACTGCTTTCTCACAGCTGATGTATCATCGTAATTAAAGCCATGTCGCTCATGGGCAACATCTAAACCCATGGTAACTGTTAATCCTAAGGTGTTTGCTTTATTCAGAACATCATCACCATTTCTTGTATCCCAGGTACGTATTGAGTTCCCTCCATATTTCGCCAACCGATCAGTATAAGCTGTTCCACCTGCGCCCTTAATAAAATAAGGTTTGCCTAATCTTATTAAAATAAAACCATTATCCTTTGCAACAATTTTTGTTTTAAATGCAGCATTAATATTTTGGGTATAAACAGCATTTACTCCAACACAAAAAAATATGGTTAATAAAGTTTTATAAAGATGAACCATATTATTTTTTTAATTCTATATTTAGATAACTACCAGATAAAAGTTCCTACAGATCCGGGATCCAGCGATGCTGCAACAGATTTTCCTTTAAAACTGATATTGAAACTTTGATATGTATTTGCATCATTTAAAACAATCAAAACTTTTTTACCGGCAGGAGTTACATACGCCACATTTGGCAGATTGCTTACAATATTACTTTCTACACGAACAGAGCCTGGCGGTATAAATTTAGCAGCATGACCAATAATATAATAAGAAACATTCCGTGTTATATTATCACCACTTAGTGTAACCGCACCTTTGCAATCTGTACAACCACCTGGTAAATGCGGATTGAAATTTGGATCATTGGCAAGATTCCATTCAAGTACATTCCTGCTCCAATTGCGTGGGGCGCCAACAATAAGATTACGAAAATGCCATGCAAGATCGGCGCTGAACGAACCTGTTGAAGAAGTGTATTGCTCAGTGAAATAAATATTTTTATCCTGATAAGCATTGTGCACCTGACTGAGTGCACTTATAGGTCCGGCGTATAAATGAAATGCAGAGCCATCAACATATTGCCTTGCTGCGGCATCACTTAAAACTGTAATAGGATATTCGGGATGATCAGCATTATGATCGTAAATAATGATTTTTGTTGTAAGATTTGCAGCCTTAAACTTTGATCCTAAATTATTTTTTATAAACTCTGTCTGCTCAATTGCAGTCATTTCCATGCTTGGATTATTAAATGCATTTAAAGGCTCGTTTTGAGGAGTAATGGCATCAATAGTAATTCCTTCTGCCTTCATCGCCTTAATATATTTTACCAAATAATCGGCATAAACACTATAATACATAGGATCAAGTTTACCGCCGTATCCACTTTTGTTTGTCTTCATCCACGTGGGCGCAGTCCATGGGCTGCCCAATATTTTTATGGCAGGATTGATAGCAATAATTTCTTTTAAAAGAGGAACAAGCTGAAACCTGTCAACATCTAAATTAAAGTTTTGAAGAGTGAGATCTGTTTGCCCTGAAGTCACTTCATCGTAAGTAAAAAAATTTGCACTAAGGTCTGATGCGGCAATGCTAATTCTTAAATAACTTATTCCAATTGCATTGCTGTCGGATGAAAATAATTCCCTTAATAAAGTATTATGAGCAGTTGTACTCATCCCATTAATTAATTGAGCGCTGCCGCCTGTTAATGCATATCCAAAGCCATCCATTGTTTGATATTTTATGGTAGAATCTACTGTTATAACCGCTGACTGGTTTGAAACAGTACTAAAATTTAAGGCAACATTTTGCTTCGCTAATAACATCGAGCCATCAGGCTTTGTTAACCAAAAAGTAACATCAGAAGTAACGGGAGTTGGCGTTGGCGTCGGAGTTGGCGTGGGAGTAGTACCACCTCCGGTCCCTTTGCCGCAGCTAACAATAAATGTTGTTACAAGTAAAACAAATAAGATTTCAAAAAAAAATATTTTATTTATTTTCATAGCCGAATGTTTTTATAAAGTAATATTTCCTATAAGTTTAACTGCTCATATTTTTCTTAACTGATAATTAATGTTGCAATAGAATGTGGAAGACTTGTTGCCTGCGCTGCCTTTCCGGCAATCCATAAATTATAAACAATGTTGTCATCGCTTGCATTCATCACTACAACTACCAATTTGCCATCCGGATTAATGTAAGAAGTAGTGAGCAATTTATCGCGGTTGGAAGAACTCACTACTCTTTTAGCTCCCGGACGAATGAATTTAGAAAAATGACCGATGTAATAATAAATGTCGGTATAATGCAGGCTGCCATCACGGGTATCAGCAATAATGGGTGCATAACAAAAATTGCCAACATGGTTAGGTCCTCCGGTTTCATCCAGCAATACATTCCAGTCTGTCCAACCAACAGTGCCCGCATTAAAATCGTTGATCATGGAGCGGCCGTATTTCTCTCCAAGTTCCCAACCATTTAATTTATCAAAATTAAATTTCTCAATACAACCCTCAGTAAAAAACAAATTCTTTGCAGGAAAGGTTTCTTTTACTCTTCTAAGATTATCAAACTGCATTGCAGAGCCTGTCCATGTTTCGTACCAGTGATAGCCAATGCCCCAAACATATTTTGCTGCTGCCGCATCATCTAAAATAGTGCTGGCTCTTTGATAAATAAGATCGCGGTTGTGATCCCACGCTATTAATTTTTTTGATGCTAATCCTGATTTTTGCAACGTTGGTCCTAAATATTGTTTTATAAAATCCCGTTCTTCTTCGGCAGTAAAAATGCACGACTCCCATCTCTGCTTTGCCATAGGCTCATTCTGTACTGAAACTCCCCAAACAGGAATGCCTTCTTTCTCATACGCCTTAATAAACTTAACATAATAATCGGCCCATGATTGCCGGTATTGGGGTAGCAATTTTCCGCCCTGCAACATATTGTTGTTATCCTTCATCCAGGCAGGAGGGCTCCATGGGCTTCCAAATAAATTGAGCTTTCCACCTGCTGCCTGCATTGCCTGTTTTATCAACGGAATTTTATATTGCCTGTCATGTTTCACATCAAACGATTTCAAATCTTTATCGTTATCCTGCACATAAGTGTACATGTCGCTGGAAAAATCGCAGCTGTTGATATTTGTTCGGGCAACCGTATAACCAATACCATCTCTTGCATTGTAGTAAGCTTTTAAAAATTCCTGTTGTTTACTCTTCGGCAACTTTGCAAAGGTTTCAGCAGCTGCATCGGTTAACGCGCCGCCTATACCCAACATAGTTTGAAATGTATGATTAGGATCAACAAAAACACAAACCTGTGTTTCAAAAGGCTGCCCAAAATTGCTAAACTGTAAGGTGCCTGTTGCCGTAATTCTTTTATCAGTTTTATCAGCAGTTGTATAAACGGTCACGGTTTTACCATCTATATTAAATTTAGCAGAAGGATGATCAGGTGTTTGATTTATACCGCTTAAACCGGTAAGCAGCAAAACAATTAATGCGAATGAAGTTTTAATCATAAAATATTTTTACTTAGAATTATTAAATGCCTTTGCGTTATTTGACCGCTTGATATTTTCTTTTTTAAGGTTTGTGAATTGAAAATAATTTACTCTAAACTCACCTTGCTCAGCAATCACCCTTAATCTGTTTATACCTTTGTAGAGATGAATGTTTTTGATTGAAGTTGTTATCCAATTTTTATCGCTGCCTGTGGCTGGCAATGCAACTATTTTTTTATCAGAATTATTTATTACAATAACAAGTTTAGATGAATCGGCTGTTGAAGCAGTTCTTATTTCAAGATCATAAATTCCTTCAGCAGGAGTAAGTGTATATTGTAACCATTCGCCAGCCTCCATTAAAACACCATAGCCATTTGTTGTTGCATCGGAGCAAGTATAAATATCAACACCGTCATTCCGATACATACGACCTTTATTTCCTACCCCTCTTACACCAGTTGATACGTGGTAATCTGCAGTGTCTTTATCAAAATATGCCACGCCATTTTTTCCTAAATCATAATCAGCAGCAAATACAATAGTTTTATTTTTTACAAGATGTTGCTTAAAAGAAATTGCTTCATCAGAATGAATCTGGCGGAACATAGCATCAATCACATCTTTATGAACAAAGGTATTTTCTGCTTTAATGTCTTGAGTTAATTGCATTAGAGCCATGTATGCATCAACAGCTGAAGGCTTTGGTGCTGTGCCTTTCCAGTAATTTATTAACTGCTGATAACTTTCGTTTAGTTTAACTTCCATTGGATTATTTATACCAATTTTTTTTAGCGGCCACCATGCCCATCCAATATTATTTTTTTCAAACAAGGAAATAGCATCAGTAAACCAAGCATTAAAATTTTCCCCGGTTTCTCCACACCAAACCGGCACATTTTGTTCATCTCTTATTTTAATATAATTTTTGATAGAGCCCTGATCGTTGTAGTTCCAGTATTTATGAAAACTTACCACCATGTTCTTATCCCATAAAGGAAACATTGCGTTGTAATTATTACCCCAGCCATTTCCTTCTATAATTATGATATGATTTTTATCTACCTGGCGTATTTCGCTGGTAATGCTAATGAGCAGTTTTTTTAAGGGTTCATTTTTTGTTTCCTTTAAACCGTTTTTATCTTCGCTGTTTTCAAAGCCCCAATTGGGTTCATTAATTAAATCATATCCTCCAATCCATGGTTCGTTAGCATAGCGCTTTGCCAATTCTTTCCAAAGTGCAATTGTTTTTTGCCGGTTTGCTTCGCTTTGCCAGAGGGAAAGTTTTGAGCTATCTCTATCTGCAATTGCATTATCATTTCCTTGGCCGCCGGGTGTAGCATGCAAATCAAGAATAAGATAAATATGATCTTTTTTACACCAGCTTAAAAGGCTATCAACCAAAGTAAAGCCATTTGCAATGAATGTATTTTTTCCGGGCACCGGTTCCTCATCTACAGATAAAGTAAAAAGATTGTAGTGCATAGGCAGCCTGATAGAATTAAATCCCCATGCCGCTAAAGAATCTATATCAGCCTTACGGCAATGATTGGCTAACCATGCATTGTAAAATGTTGTTGATCTTTCTTTTCCAATAACCTCTGCAATCTTATTTTTTATTTCATGTTGTGTACCTGCAACACCGCTTAATTGCAACATGTAGGGTTCCTGTAACATCCAGCCACCAAGTCCAATTCCTCTTAATAACACTTCACCTTTATCGTTTACAATTTTTTTTCCATCAGTTTTAAGAAAATTCTGTGCGTATAATTGTTCTGATAAAAACAAAAGAAATATTAATATGATCCGGATAAAAAGCATGTGACAAAATATATTTTGTTTTTAATTAGATTAAATCAGTATTATTTATTTACCTGGTGATCTTTTATATACTCTGCAACGTCAATCATTGGTGCAATCCAGATTTCTTTTTTGTTTTGTTTTAAAAAATATAAAAGCTTGTGATGTGCTTCTAAAGAAATATTTATTGAATGTCCTCCGCCAACACCATGGAAAAGAAAAACAAGCAGCGCATGTTTCTGCATAGCCTCTTTTACCAAAGTAATCAGTTCATCACCTGTTTGCCCGTTAATCATATAACAGCCAATATCGTACAAGTCAATTTTATCAATCGGTAACATTTCCGGCTTTATACCACGTACAGCTGCAAATTCACTTTTTACCTGATCTATGTAAGAAGTATCATGAATTTTTGTATCTCCGCATGGATAAGCAAATGTTCTCTTTGTTTTTCCATCAATGGCTTTTAAAATATTATTCATAGTTCTTATCTCATCAGTCATGCGCCTGATGGTATAATTGTTCAGGTCATAATCCGGCGTTACAAATTCTCTTCCTGCACGTCCGCCTTCACATGGATGCCAAACGCTGTGATTAGCAAGCTCATGACCTTTTGCAGCTGCATTTCTCCATTTAAAAATTTGTGCATTTAAGCCATTGAAATAATCTGAAATGTAAAATGTTCCTTTCAATCCCGCAGAATCTAATGCAGGTATAGCATTCGTGAGATCAACATTTAATCCATCATCATAAGTAAGCACAACAGCACATTTTTTCCCATTCCAAGGTGTAGAAGTTTGTGCAAATGAATTGACTGTGATTAATTGAGCTGTCAGGATAAAACAAATTACTTTCTTCAACTTAATTTTATTTTATAGTTCTTTCACTTCCGGTAATTTTTTTAAAATCCCTAAGTAGTAAATGTTTTTTCATTTTGTTTTAATAAGATACCTACTACTAAATCTTTTTATTCTTTTTAAAATATTGTAATAGATTATTTATTTTATCATCATGATAAATAGCAATTTTATGTGTACGTAATAAATAATATGATGTGTTATTACTTCCGGATAACTGAAATGTTATTGCCTGTGAGGGTTGTTTAGGCATATGACAATCTATACAATTACTTTTTATATTCTTAGCCATTGCATCATCCAATTTTAAAGAACTATGATCTATATCCTGATGACACGTTAAACATTTTTTAGAATATTCACTAAGATCATTACTGGCATTGGTATGTGGATTGTGGCATGTAATACAACCTAAAGTTTTACTTTGTAAAAAACATTTACTTTCAGATAGTAACTGGTATTGATTACCGTGCACATCAAATCCAGTAGTTTTATTACTGTGCGTTGCCCATGGTAAAAATAAATTAGCAAGCGTATCTCCCATTTTAAAATTAAAAGCAGAAATCTCTTTGTGTTTATCATTACCTGAATGACAAACGGCACATGCATCTAATTTTTGCTGCCTGCTTAATGATTGAGCAGTAATTATATATTTTGCTTTTTTTACTTTGGGATATGTAAGATGATAATTTACATGATTACTTGCAGGCCCATGGCATCTTTCGCAATCTATTCCCATAATCAAAGTATTTTTATCTAACACTTCTTCTACTATCTGGTTGCCCGGAATTAATTTGCTATCAATGTAAGAGCTATGACATTCGAAGCAGCCTTTTCCAATTAATCTTTTAAAATTAATTACAGATGGATAGCCTGGGCTGGAAGCCCACGTGTTTACAGAAGTATAGTATGAAATAGGTAATTCAAAAGTTTTATTCCCCTGCCAGTTTAAAAAAGTTTGTGCATGCTTTATACCGAAAGTAATATCCATACGATGTATTTCCTGCTCTTTTCGCTTAACGTACAAAACCTGGAACAGTCCATTGTCTCTATGTTCCATAACAATTTTTGTTTCAGCATTAAATACAAAAGTGTTTTCGCGGGGAGTGAAGCTTCCCAATATATTTTTGTCTGCAGAGTTTTGAGTAGTGTTGAAATGTGAAGTAGCAACATAAGAATCATAAATTAATTTATGACATTGTTTGCAGCTTGTAGAACCTATGTATACAATTCCTCTTGGGTCATTATTTTTTTCTACAGAATTAATACATCTTGATAAAATCATAATTAAATTACTGATCGTGAATATTAATATGAAAGATTTTTTATTTCTCATATTTCAGATCTACAGATTATTTTCCACACCAAAGCCAATTCAATAACTTACTTTATTGAAAAACTCTAACATAATCAACAATCATCCTTTGCGGAAAAGTTGTAGTTGCATCAGGGCTGCCGGGCCAGTCGCCTCCCACCGCTACATTAAAAATGAAAAAGAAAGGGGCGTTAAAAGGATAAGGGCTCGAGCCTACATCGGTTTTATTTACAGTAAGAAAAAGATTGTTATCTACGTACAATTTTATTTGATCCTGCTTCCAGTCCATTGAGAAAACATGGAATTGATCATAGAATGAGCTACCACTAAGTGTATAAAAATTTCCTTTAGAGCCATGAGTTGCAGTAGAAGCGCCATAATGTAAAGTGCTATACATTTTAGAAGGCTCCTGTCCTAAAAGCTCCATGATATCTATTTCTCCACTGGCCGGCCATCCAACTGTATTAATGTTACTTCCTAACATCCATAAAGCAGGCCATATTCCTTTTCCCTTAGGAAGTTTAGCTCTGATATCTACCCTTCCATAAGTAAATGATTTTTTATTTTGAGTAGTTATCCGGCTGGAAGAATAATTAAATCCTCCGATTGCTTCCTTACGTGCTTCTATTATCAAATTACCATTACAAACAAATACATTTTTTGTACTATTAGTATAATATTCCAGTTCGTGATTCCCCCATCCGCCTGAACCGTTGCCCAGTTCATAATTCCATGTATTAGCATCTAACGCTGTACCCGAAAATTCATCATTCCAAATAAGAATATAACCGGGATAAGAAAGTGGAGTGCTGAAGCCTGTATTATCTGTTATAAAATTTGTTCCGTCTTCGGTAATAATAGTGCCTTTTGCAGAAGCAACACCCATTGTACAATTTTTAGGATTACTTAGCTGAACCGTAAATTCAAGATTGTCCTGCCGTGTATCTGTAGGATCTGCTTTAATTTGAACTGTGATTTCTGCATTTGATTGATTAGCCGGAATGGTTATTGTTCCAGATACTGCTGTATAATCTTTAGCTGCAGTGGCTGTACCATCGGTCAAAATATAATCAACAGATGCAGGAACAATAGTGGTTTTATCTAAAGTAATATTAAAATGCATTGTAGCTGTTGTAGTTGTTCTTGGCACAGATGTATTTTCAATTTTAACTATAGGGATAACTGTAGATGGTGTAGTCGGACTATTATTATTTTTACTACATGAAAGATTAGTAAAAAATATCAACCCTAATACCAAAGCGTTAAGTGTTTTTAACATGTAATTTTTTTAAGGTATTAATAAGAAAATAGTATTTTAAAAAGCACAGGGACATTGCTGTCCCCGGTGCTGTTAGTTAATGTATAAATAAATTATTTCGAAGATCAAGGCGCTTTAAGTCTTAAATACCATGCATTACCTGTTTCTGTACCTTGTACTCTCAGGTACATGGTAGTAGCTGTAATAGATAATATCTCATATTCTTTTAATACTGCCCCATAACCAATAAAAGTATTATTTCCGCCTAAAAGAATAGATGTTTTAGTACCTGTCCCAATTCCTGAACTGCCCGGGACAAGTGAAAATGTAGATGTTCCACCACCATAACTGTAGCAGGCTTCACCTCCTGAGGACGGAATGCCGGGAAGACCTCCTGCTAATGAACCTGTTTTTGTGAATGCCCCATCAGGCGTTGCAATAGTGAGCGTATAACCAGTAGGAGTTTTTGTAAATGTAAAACTTGCTGTATAGAAACAGTTGCAGCAACCGGCTTTTTCATTAGGAGCAGCTGCGTACCATTCAGGAGTTACAGAAGTAGTGCTCCATGGGCCTACGCCAAAATGCCCCGCAACGTCTTTATCTACTTTCCAGGTTTTTGAAGCTGTGCCGGTAAGATTAGAAACGATGGTTGGATCAGGAGTAAAGTTACTTTGAACCTGGATGTCTTTGGTAACAGTTGTTGCAGTACCGCCGGGACCATAAGCGACTACTGTTATCCTATAAGTATTTAATCCCAACTTAGTATATGTTGTAGTTGCCTTTCCGTTTGGAAGAAATATCATACTTATACCGTTAGATGCATCGTAATCAATATTATAAGAAAGTACGTTTTTACCAGTGAGTGTAATTTGCACAGTTCCTGATCCATCCCCATTTGGATGAGTAGCATCTTGTCCAACAATTGTTGTATTAATTACTACTTCTGACGGAGCAGTTAGGCTTCCTATATTGTATTCATTTTTTTTACAACTTGCGAACATCAGCAGCAACAGAGCAAATACCAGGTATTTTTTAATTTGTATCATGATATTTATTTTAATTAGTTTGAGTAAAGTTATCAACGTAAATAATAGCTCCTGCACCGTTTACGGCATCATTGAAGCGTAAAACAAGTTGCTTAAATTTTTCATTGTTGGGTATTGCCGCAATAGTACCAAAATCAAATACAAGTTCTTCCCATGCGCCTGAAGTAGTAAACCCTGTTTTTAATACCGCAATGCCATTAGCAATACTGGACCCATTTTCTAATTCAACATTCAGTTTTTTACCGATCAATGCCGGATCAGGATTATAAGCCAATACTTTTATTTTTTTACCAACCGACATGTCAATAGCAATATCTAATGGGCTATAGGTTCCGCTCCAGGACTCGTAACCACGGGTAAATTTACCAACTTTTGCACTAGTATTTAATCCTGATGGATTTGGATTGGCAACTACCGCAAACTGCTGACCACCACCGAATGTGCCAAAAAAGTAATTGATTGTAGATAGCTCAAAAGTGATAGGAAGACCAAATGGATCGTAAATAGTAACTGGCGTTATCTTCTCTGCAGTAGCAGCTCCCCCACTAAGGGCAACCACCCTTACATTGTAAGCACCGGCTGTTGCGTATGTATGTGATACTTCAGCACCGGAAGCCATAGGAGTGCCCATTTCATTAGGTACGTCGCCAAAATATACCATGTAAGAAGCGGCATAAAGTGCAGTAGCTTTAACCTTAATGTTATGCAGAGCTGTTGTTATAGTAACATTTATATTTTCCGGCGCCCTGTAAGTTACCTGCAATGGATATGAAGTTTCAGTAGTAGTTCCGGAAAGGCTTTTTGAAACTATAGTTACTGTATAACTACCCTCTGGATATGCATGAGTTGCGCTGAAACCAGGCAAAACATCTGCCTGTGCAGCAGCACCTGTTCCGTGACCAAATTTTATAGTGTAAGAAGAGACACCTTCGCCTGTGGGTGTAATTTTTACATTGCCGGAGTTATCATTGCTTATATCAAAAATTTTACCGGTATTAGCTATGCTTGCTGTACTTAAAAAAGAAGTATCATTACTTATACCTTCTTTTTTACATCCAATTGAGCATACAATTAAAATAAAAAAACTAAATATGATTGTTATTTTCTTCATGATAATAAATTTAATAATTTGGATTTTGAACTAATTTAGTCCCTTGTAACTCCTGTGCCGGAATGGGGAAAACTTCATTTTTACCAGCCGTAAAACCTCTGCTGCCTAAAACCGCAGCTGCATCTCCCCAGCGTACAAGATCGAAGAAACGATGACCTTCGCCTGCCAACTCAAGTCTGCGTTCAGTTTTAATAGCAGCAAAATTTACAGGAACAGAAGGTAATCCAACTCTTGCCCGTACTGCATCTAATAAAGCCTGCGCCCTTGCACCTGTAGAGCCCAATGCTTCAGCCTCTAATAAATAGGTATCTGCTAAACGAATAATGTAATCATTTTGCTGAAAGTTAAGTTCAGTTGTACCGGGAAGTGTTGTTTTATCAGACGGCCTTGGAATAAATTTCATTAAAAAATAGCCTGTGTTCTGATATCCCTCAATATAGGTTACTTTATTTGCAGCGGCTAAAGCTTTCACATCAAGAACCGTAGCAGAAAATCGTGGATCATTTTTTATCAAGTCATAAAAATTTTGGGTCCATACATTGAAGCTCCATCCTGCTGTATAAATATCAGGCGCACTTGCGTCTTTTCTTGAATAACTTCTCGGACCAACCATTTGATCTGCCGAATTTCCTTCATCAGCACTGCTGCCCCAAAAACCCCAATCTGAAAAGGACTGGTTAGAATGAGCAGCTTCAAGAATTGATTCAGCATTATATTTATTGGTAAACACCCACAAATCAGAAAAATTGGGTAATAACTTATTGCCATACTGATTTGGCTGTCCTGGTATGGCACCATTAACAAGAGCCAATTGAGCTGCTGCCTCTGTTTTTTTATTGTCATAGAGGTAAACTTTACCAAGCATTGCTTGTGCGGCAACTTTAGTAAATCGTCCTGCTTCGGTTGCTAAAACAACAGTGCTTGGCAAGTTTGGTATAGCCTCATTAAGATCTTTTTCAATCTGTACATATACTGCTGCAGGTGTAGATTGAGATACATTATAAATTTCTGTAGTACTCAATGGTTCCAGTAACAATGGAATGTTTTTGAAAAGCCTAACTAGGTTAAAATAATAAGTGGCACGTAATGCCTTTGCTTCAGCAATAAAGCGAGATTTTTCCGCTGCATCCATTGGCACATTCGGCAATTTTTGCAATAAAATATTTGCTCTAAAAATCCCCTGGTAATGATCGCTCCAATAACTGCGTGGTACAGTGTTAGGATTAATAGTATAATTTGAGAAGCTCTGAATACCTATACCATCAGTTGCACCACCCCCACCGGCATAGTTATCATCTGAACCTGCGTTCATCATGGTAATCATATTTTCAAAACCTCCTGCGTTTTTGCGCATAACATCATAAACTGCTACAAGCCCAGTAAAAGCCTGATCTCTGTTTGCATAATAATTCGCTGTGAGAAATTGCCCCTGGGGAGTAAGTTCTATAAAACTTTTTTTACATGATCCAAGCAAAAACAGTATTGCAATTGCTGAAAATGCGGTGTAAACTTTGAACTTTTTCATATAAATAATTAATAATTTTTAAAATTGAAGTTGAATGCCACCAAGAAATGCACGGGCCTGTGGATATTGACCTCTATCAATACCAAACACCCCACCACCTACTTCAGGATCATATCCTGTATAGTTCGTTAAGGTTAACAGATTCTCTGCAGTAATATATACCCTAAACCGGGAAATACCGATACTATTAAATAGTTTGTTTGGTAGGGTATAACCTAATTGTACTACTTTAAGACGAAGGTAATCACCCTTTTCAAGATAGAAGTCGGACATCTGACTAAAGTTACGGTTAGGATCACTATCGGTTAGTCTTGGAAAGTCAGTCGAAGTTCCTTCTCCATGCCAGCGGCTCAATGCCTTTGTTGAATAATTTCCAGTAAGTATATCAAGCCGGCGTAATCCCTGAAAAATTTTATTTCCAGCTACACCTTGTGCAAATGCCATAAAATCGAAACCTTTGAAATCCATATTCAGCGTAAAACCAAAAGTATATTTTGGTAAATTGGTTCCAAGAAATGTTCTATCCAGATTGTCGCTGGAAATCTTTCCATCATCATTTAAGTCAGCAAATATAAAATCTCCCGGACGAGCATTAGGCTGGATGAGGCCACCACTCTTGTTTTTATAATCCTGAATTTGTTGATCATTTTGAAAGATTCCTAATATTTTATAGCCATAAAAACTATTATATGACTCGCCTACCTGAGTACGTGTAACAGTACCCATTGACTGGAAGCTTGCATCACCACCTATGAAATTTGTGTCCTTGGCAACATAAGTAACTGTATTTTTTGTATAGGAACCATTTGCATTAACTGAAAAATTGAACTTACCAAAACTTTTACGATAGCCCAATTCTAATTCAATACCGGTATTTTTCATATCAGCTACATTACCCGTGGGATTTGATGAAACACCTACATATCCCGGAATAACAATAGGACGAAGAATACCGCTGGTCTTTTTATTGTACCAGTCAAAGCTCAAAGTAAAATTTTTAAATAATTGGGCATCAAAACCAACATCGGCAGAAGTAGTTTCTTCCCAGTGTAAATCAGGATTGTCTAATGTTAAAGGAGCATACCCGGTTGTTATTGCGCCGGAATTACCAATAGTATAATTATAGCCTCCATTTACTATGGAAAGATATCTGAAATCAGCACTGGCATCATTACCAACAACTCCATACCCTCCTCTGATCTTTAATGATCTTATTACGCTGAGAGTACGCCAGAAATTCTCTTTGTTTACATTCCATCCGGCAGAGAACGATGGGAAATAACCATATTTTTTATTTGGACCAAACTTGGTAGAACCATCCCTACGAATTATTCCTGTAAACAAGTACTTGTCAGCATAAGAATAATTAAGGCGACTAAACAATGAATAAATCTTATGCTCTACAAAATCTCCAGAAAAACTTGACCGATCTGCTACGGGAATATTAAAATTAAAAGAAGCGTCTCTATAACTAGTGATGGGAAGATTAGAAAGAGTAACTCCAACATTGCCACCAATATTTTCCACATAAGAACCCTGACCTAACAAAAGGGTAATATCATGATTACCAAATTTTCTATTGTAAGTAATAGTATTCTCAATGTTCCAGTTGAAGGACCTATTCTCCCCTTTACTATAACTATTTTTACTTGACGAAACAGTTGAACTAAGCAGAAATACAGGAGTAAAGCCAATATTACCATAGTATGCTTTTTTAGCTCCTACCGTGGAACGCAATTTTAGACCCTTTATTGGAGTTGCTTCGAGGAAAGCGTTACCAACAAAATCATCAGACCAGTTATATCCACCCAATCTGGTTTGAATGTATGCAAGAGGGTTTGTCATTTCCTGCCCTACATAATTAGATATTCCATAAGGATTACCATTTATATCTTTTATTATAGTTGTATTTGTATAGATACCCGCATTTGGCTGTGCCGTAGGGTTGGTAACCACTAAAGGAGTGATCGGATCAAGATTAATGGCAGAACTTAAGGGACCGCCAAATTCACTATTGGTATTGCCAAGTCCTGTACTCTTAGCATGCGTATATCCCAAGGTTTGACCGAAAGTAAAAATATTCGATATTTTATGCGTAGAATTAAGACGGAAATTTATTTTATGATAATTGGAAATATCGGTAGCAACGATACCTTGCTGATCCTGTATGCCAGCTGATGCATAAAAAGTTGATCCATTATTACCACCACTGAGACTTATTTCGTGAAGATAACGGCGGGCAGAGTTGTTAAAAATGGCTTTTTGCCAGTCGGTACCTGTTCCTAATGTAGTAACATCAGGAAATACTATACCTTTTCCTGCAGCAACTGAACTTTCATTTCGTAATACTGCATATTGGGTTGCATTAAGAAGCTCAAGTATTTTTGAAGCGGCCGAAGTACCATAAAAACCGTTATAGCTTACAGTAAGTTTTCCTGATCTTCCTTTTTTTGTGGTTATCAGTATAACGCCGCCTGCAGCTCGTGTTCCATAAATAGCAGCAGAAGCAGCATCTTTCAACACTTCAATAGATTCAATATCTGACTGATTGAGGTAGCCAATGCCGCCTGCGTCAACAACCACACCGTCAACAACCCATAATGGGTTATTATTATTAAAAGTGGTAATACCACGAATACGGATAGTTGAAGGGGAACCGGGCTGTCCTGAATTTTGCATTATAGTAACTCCGGAAATACGACCTTGAAGAGCCTGTTCAATACGTCCATTGGGAACATTCTCCAAATCTTTAGCTCTTACACTGGAAATAGCGCCTGTAACATTACTTTTTCTTTGGGTACCATAACCAACGACAACAACCTCATTCATTACATTTTCATTAGACTGAAATACTACATCTGAAGTTCCTGAGTTAGTAATAGCTCTTTCGATTGGTTGCATTCCAACTAAAGTAAAAACCAATATTGCGTTCTTACCTGGAACCGTTAAACTATAATAACCATTATTATCCGCACTTATTGCAATGCGGGTTCCTTTAACAGAAACTGTGGCCCCAACAGCTGGCTCCCCGGTAGAAGTAGTAATTCTTCCGGCCACATTTAGCTGTGCCCACAAAACTGGGGTGATAAGTAAATACAATACAAGAAAGGAAACAGTAGTTTTTAATTTCATAATGCAAGTTTTTTATAAAGAAGTAGAAATCGGATAGTTATAACAAATATGACGTATAAACAATCTTCCGCCAAAAAAAGCAGTACTACATTACTACATCAGTAATAAACTTTGTTTATTTTATCTTGCATCAGACACAACTTCTCTACTACATTCATTTAATTGTAATATTTTTGATCATAATGAAATGTTGTATGAAAATATTTCTTTTTTGGATAAGTATTTTCTTCTTTAAGATTTTATCAGCTCAAAATACAATTGGTCTTCCTGACATAATAAATTATTCTAAGCAGGATTATAAAGCAGGGGCTCAAAATCGCCAGATCAGGCAGGATAAAAACGGAATATTATATTTTGCAAACAGCGAAGGTTTATTAACTTTTAATGGCATCAACTGGAAAATATATCCACTTCCAAATAAAAGTATCGTAAGATCTATCGAATTTGGACCGGATAATAAACTTTATGTTGGCGGGCAGGATGAGTTTGGCTATTTCTCCCCTTCAGCTAATGGTACGCTGGTATACCATTCATTAAAACAATTGTTGCCAGAAAATGAAAGATCATTCACAGATGTATGGGAAATATACTTTTTCAAAGATTGGGTATTTTTTCAAACCAGTAATAAGATTTATCAGATCAGCGGAAACCACAGCACTATACATAGTAGTACCCATTGGAGATTTATTACCGTCTGTAATAACAGGCTCATCGCACAGGACTTTACGAAAGGTTTACTTAGTTTTCAAAATGGTATATGGTCACCGTTTTTAAAAAAGAGTGAACTGCCTACGGATTATTTTGCCACTTCACTTACACCTATCGGTCAAGATAGTTCAATACTTACTACAGTTAAAAATGGGGTTTATCTTTTAAAAGGAGATGAGATAACAAAGATGAGATCATCGTTTTTGGACCATATTGCTGATACACATATTTCTGCATCTATAATGGTTAACAAAGAGCATATTGCGTTAACCTCCAACCTGGATGGATGTTACATTATTGATAAAAAAGGAACACTAATCCAAAAATTTTCAAGAAAAGAAGGGCTTCAAAATAATAACATCCTAAATATTTTTCTTGATAAAGAAAAAAATATCTGGATCGGGCTGGATAACGGGATAGATTTTATTGCTTACAATAACGCGGTAAAACATATTTACCCTGATTATCCGAATGAAGGCTCAGGTTATGCCGCAAATATTTTTAATGATCAATTGTTCTTAGGGACTTCAAATGGTTTATATAAAACAGCTCTTTATAAAGAAAATGATCTAAGCTATGTAAAAGGTGTTTTTGAACTTGTAAATAATACACAAGGCCAGGTTTGGAATTTATCTGAAGTGAATGGCAAACTTTTAATGGGCCATCACGACGGTGCTTTTATAATCGAAAATAATTTTGCAAAACCTATTGACAATACTTCGGGATTCTGGACATTTTTACCTTATTCAAATAATATCCCTGCCTCAATTATAATTGCCGGCACCTACCAGGGAATTAAATTTTTCAACTATCAAAATGAAATATTTACAAATAAAAATATGCTTGCCCAATTTGAATCTGCAAGATTTGTATGCATAGATAATAATAAAATTTGGATCTCTCATCCTTATAAAGGTATTTACCGGGTTCAGTTGAATGGAAATAATCCTGAAACAAAATATTATACTCCAAAGGAAGGCGTTCAATCTCCCAATGGCAATTATATTTTTAAGATCAGGAACAGAATTATTATGACCACTGAAGGTGGCATATTTGAATACAATGAACTGAAAGATACATTTGAACCCTCCGCATTTTACGACGAGCTTTTCGCCAACAAAAAGATAAGGTATTTAAAAGAAGATGAGGCAGGGGATATTTGGTTTGTATTTGAAAAATTTCTGGGTGTGGTAGACATGTCTTTGGAGAAACCTCACATCATCTACTTTCCTGAACTCGCTAATAAATTTGTAAGCGGATTTGAATTTATTTATCCGGTAGATAAAAACAATATTTTTATTGGCGGAGATAAGGGATTTTATCATATCAATTATGAGCAATACAAAAATATTAAGTATTCGCTTGGGGTGAAAATCATCTCTGTGAAAGCCATAAAAGATAGGGATAGCTTGCTTTTTGGCGGATACAACGCTGAAGTAAATGATGACAGAACATCATCACAAAACAAAAAAGTTAACTTAAGTTATGCATGGAATTCGTTTCACTTTGAATTTGCTTCCCCCATATATGCGCAGCAATCAAATATTGAGTATAGCTATTATTTAAAGGGCTTTGATGAAGGCTGGTCTGGCTGGATTAAAAAAAATGATAAGGAATATACAAACCTTCCATCCGGAGAGTATACATTCCAGGTAAAAGCAAGAAATAATCTCGGGAACGAATCTGCTCCTGTAAATTATTCTTTTACAATATTGCCTGCATGGTATCAAAGTAAATTAGCATACTTAATATATTTAATGTTGTCTGCTGTTCTTATTTATGTGCTTTATAAAAGGCAAAAAGTAAAATTTATAAAACAGCAAATTAAATATGAAGAAGAACAAAAGCACTTACAATATCTTCATCAGTTAGAACTTGAAAACAATGAAAAAGCGATAGTAAAATTAAAAAATGAAAATCTTGAAACAGAAATAAATCATAAGAATAAAGAGCTGGCAGCAGCCACTATGCACCTTGTACAGAAAGGAGAGTTGATGGCAAAAATAAAAGATGAACTGATGCGTATACTTAAAACAATTGGTAACGAAAACTTCGTTCAGGAATTTAAAAGAGTTATTAGAATGATGACTGACGATGATAAATTTGATCAGGATTGGGAACAATTCTCATTTCATTTTGACAGGGTTCATGGTGATTTTCTCATGAACTTAAAAAACAAATTTCCTAATCTTTCTCCTACAGAATTAAAATTATGTGCTTATTTGCGAATGAATCTTTCCAGCAAAGAAATGGCACAGTTAATGAATATCACGGTTAGGGGTGTAGAGATAAGCCGCTATAGACTTCGTAAAAAATTACAAATACCTACTGAAATAAATTTATATAATTATTTAATTCACACTAGTTCATTAAAATAATTATCTAATTAACGCAGATGATAAAAAAAATTGGGATTCTGACTTTTATATTAAATATTTACCTTACTCTTTTTGCTCAGGAGAATTTAATAGGGAATTTACCTGCAAGAAAAACAATTACCCTTGATGGAAAATGGCAATATATTATTGATCCGTATGAAACCGGGTTTTATAATTATCGCTTAAAGGAACGGAATGAAAATGATAAAGACGCATATTGGAATAGTGATGTTCCAGAAAATAAAACTGATCGCAAAGAACATGGTTACATAAATAAGTATTCATTAAAAGTTCCGGGAGATTGGAACTCACAGGAAGCAAAACTTTTATATTATGAAGGAACAATCTGGTACAGAAAAACTTTCAATTTTAGAAAATCAAATTTATCAGACAGGATATATATTTATTTTGAGGCTGTAAATTACAAAGCAGATGTTTATCTGAATGGTCATAAACTCGGCACTCATAAAGGTGGCTTTACACCCTTCAATTTTGAGATACCCGATTCAATAATTAGATCAACAAATAATTTTTTAGTTGTAAAGGTTGATAATAAACGCTACGCCGATGAAGTGCCAACAGTAAATACTGATTGGTGGAATTATGGTGGGATTACTAGAAGTGTTGACCTTATTGAAGTACCATCAAATTTTATTCAGGATTATTCATTACAATTAATTAAAAGTAAAAATACTACCGATGCAGAATTAGCATTTAGTGTAAAATTAAATGGTAATAAATCTAAAGAAAATGTAACGGTAGAAATTCCCGAACTTGATTTTAAAAAAACTTTTTCTTCGGGTGAACTAACCCCGAATGTAAAATTTAAAATTTCTAATCTTCAATATTGGTCGCCGGAGCATCCAAAACTTTACCGCGTAATTATCAAAACAGCAACGGATAAAATTGAAGAAAAAATTGGATTTAGAACAATCGAAGTAAAAGGAAAACAAATTCTTTTAAATGGCAAGCCCATTTTTATGCGTGGCATTTCTATTCATGAAGAAATAGCATCAGAGATGCGAAGGGCTTATAGTATCAGCGATGCTGCCATATTATTGCACAGGGCTAAGGAATTAAATTGTAACATGGTAAGGTTGGCACATTATCCTCATAATGAGCACATGACTCGTTTAGCAGACTCACTTGGAATTTTGGTTTGGTCAGAAATTCCAGTTTATTGGACAATAGAATTTACTAATCCTGCAGTATTTGATAAAGCAAAAAAGCAACTTACAGAAATGATTACAAGAGATCACAACAGGGCAAGCATTATTATTTGGTCGGTTGGTAACGAAACTCCTGTGAGTGAAAGCAGAACCAGATTTATGAGCAACCTAATATCTGCAGCAAAGCAATTGGATTCTACAAGATTGGTATCAGCAGCATTGGAAGTAAATTATAATTCAGGTAGAAATATGAATATTATTGATGACCCACTTGGGGAGTTTACTGATATAGTTGCCTTCAATGAATACCTTGGCTGGTATGGTGGTTTACCAAATCAGTGCAGAACTACAAACTGGGGAGTAACCTATAACAAACCATTATTTATTAGTGAAACCGGCGCTGAGGCTGTAGGTGGCTTTCATGCAGATAGCCTTACTATGTGGAGTGAGGACTACCAACAATGGTATTATCGTGAACAAACAAAAATGCTGGAGAGAATGCCAGATAATTTTGTTGGTATTTCGCCCTGGATATTAAATGACTTTCGCTCACCTCGCCGTAATAATCCTGTTTATCAGCAAGGATGGAATAATAAAGGTGTTTATGATCATAAGGGCAGAAAGAAAAAAGCATTTTATGTGTTGAAATCCTATTACGATAAAATGGAAAAACAACATTTTTAATATAATATCACTAGCCTCTAACGAATATCGTCGAGCGACTCTATGGAATTTTGTAACCTTTAACTTTGTTAAGGAGTTCTTTATCCAATTTTAATATGAAACTAAAACAAACGTGGCGATGGTTTGGTCCAGATGATCCTGTGAGTTTACAGGATGTTTTGCAAACTGGAGCTTCGGGAGTTGTTACGGCATTGCATCATATTCCTCACGGTGAAGAATGGAGTGTAGAAGAAATAAAAAAAAGAAAAAATATTATTGAAGCTGCCGGCCTTACATGGGATGTTGTAGAAAGTGTAACCATTCATGAATCTATAAAAACACAAACTGGAAATTATCAACAATATATCGATCTGTATAAGCAAACACTTCGCAATCTTGCAGAGTGTGACATCAAAATTGTTACTTACAATTTTATGCC
>JALYYX010000315.1 GCA_030946075.1 Bacteroidota bacterium
TGGAAGGATAAAAATTAATGAACTACTTATGAAAAGAATATTCTTTATTCTGATTTTTTATGGGCTCTCTTCAAATCTTTTAGCACAAACTTTTAAGTCAGATAGTTTATTGAAAATAATATCAGATTCAATGAATGACAGAGGATTACTGCAACGAATGATCTATTCGATTTATATGAATCTCATTCCACTGATTCGAATATGTTTTATGCCCGGAAGGTTTTGCAAATAGGACAGAAGAGAAAAATAAATAGCATAGAAGCTTTGGGCTATGCTGAGATTGGATATACATTTTACCGTTTAGATAATAAAGCCAAAGGATATGAATATACTTTGAAGGCTCTGAAAGTTGCCGAGCCGGATAATAACCCCCGTGTACTTGCAAATATGTATCTACTGTTGGGAAACTTTAAAAGCGGGGCAGCACAGGTTGCCGATTATAAAAAAGCTATTGCTTTATGGAAAATTGCAGGAGACCAGAAAAATTATGGTTTAGAAAATTTATCAATAGCATATAGACAAGCAGGGCAATTTGATTCAGCCCTTATTTATGCTACATCAGCATACGAGGTAGCACGCAAAATAAAATATGATATTATAATGCCCTATATTCTTCTCAATTTGGGGCAGGTATATGAAGGCCTGCAAAACCCTGCCCTTGCTCTTACTTATTATCGGTTAGGATTAGATGACGCAAAAGCCAAACGATCAAATCGTTTGCTGCAAAGAGCTTATATACGGCTTGCTGAATTTTATAAAAACGCAGGAGTTGCTGATTCTAACTTCTTTTATTCCAAAAAAGCATATGACATCTCCATTTCAGAGACCATCAGTTGGGTTATTACACCTGCTTATTCTCTGTATGAAATATATACCAAACAAAAAAATACGGATAGTGCTCTGAAATATCTCCATATCTATACTTCCGCTAAAGATAGTTTGTACATTATCCAGGAAGCACAAAAAATGCAAAGCCTCGATTTTGCTGAGCAACTAAGGCAACAGGAAATAGCAGTATCAGAATTAAAAGTAAAAGATGAACGAAGACAAAATATTCAATATGCCGCCATCGCAATTGCGCTTATCACATTTATAATTTTATTCCTTCTCCTCAGCCGCAGTATAATTGTAAAAACAAAATTCATAGAATTCTTTGGTGTACTTGGTTTGCTCGCAGTGTTTGAATTCATTAATCTTTTTATTCATCCTTATCTTTCTCATGCAACAAATGATTCTCCTGTGTTAATGCTTATTGTATTAATTGCAATTGGTGCATTGCTTATTCCCCTGCATCACAAACTGGAAAAATGGATAACCAAAATAATGGTGGAGAAAAATAAAAAGATAAGATTGGATGCTGCGAAGAAAACCATTCAACAACTGGAAGGATAAAAAATTCAATAATTGTTTATGAGAAAAATATTTTTCCTTACAATCATTCTTTTTACTTGGGCAATATCTTTTTCACAAACCCAAAGGGAAATGGATAGCCTGAATAATGTACTGGCAACATCCAAAGAAGATACTGCTAAAGTTTCCGCTTTGGCGAGAATTAGCTTTTATGAAAATGATCCTGCTAAACGTTTTCAATTGGTAAATGACGCATTAGTACTAACAAGAAAGATAAAATATGAGAAAGGCGAAGCAATATGTTTTCAGCAATTGGGCAATCATTTTTCAAGGATAGCAGATTATCCAAAAGCATTGGAATATTATTTTAAATCTTTAAAAATACGGGAGCATATTGGAGACCAGGAAGGTATGTCTGCATCAAAAAGTTCAATTGGCAACGTTTACAGTAATCAGCAAAATTATAAAACAGGGCTCGTCTATTATTATCAGTCTGTTGAGGATCTGAAGAAAGTAGCTTCCCCGAATGCAACACGTTGGCCTTCATTGTACGCATATATTGCAGGGGTATATTATCAGCAAAACATACTTGATTCAGCCTTGCTTTATTATAACAGGAGTAACGAAGCTGCAATGAGCACTAACAGTAAATTCCAGCTAAGCGGATCACTAACAGGTTTAGGAGATGTTCATGCTGCACTGGGAAATTTTGACCTTGCCTTATCTTTTTTCAGAAAAAGTATTTCAAA
>JALYYX010000355.1 GCA_030946075.1 Bacteroidota bacterium
CAATAGCAGGGGGCGACGTGCAAGTCCTCGTCTGTAACCCACTATCAGCAGCAGTTCCAGCGGGACGTTGGTAATTTAGCTTTTGTCCATATCTTCATCAATAGTTTTTCAATCAGCGGTAGTTCGGGCTGACGTTTTTCAAATGCCCTGCCATCGCAAATACTCAACGTTGGCTGATACACTAAACCACTAACTGTAAAATAAATAACAATGAAAAAACTTATTCCGACATTTCTATTTTGTTTTTTTTTGACGCAACTTTTTGGGCAGACACAAAAGAAAATTTCTACCTTTTTGTTTGCGCAATATAACAAGACAATTTATAGTGCAACATCAGGTAATAATCCTTCTGGCATTGGGCTCGGACTGCAAACTTTCTTAAACAATAAAACAAAGTTTAAACCGACAATAGAAATTACTGGTGACCTATATCTTGAAAATGATAAAGTTTATAGGACTGACCTAAACGGAACACCATTAAATGACGTTCCAAGTATGGTTAATCTTTTTATAGGCTCATCATTTCAGCAGACACAAAACTTCTTTTTTTCATTTGTTGCGGGACCAAGTTTCATAAGCGGTCAGACTTTATTCGGAATAAAGCCATCAATTGGTTTTTACTTTTCTAAAAACCAACGTTGGACAGGAAAGCTATCTTATATCAATATATTTAATCAAGACAAGGTGACGAAAGAAGATTTTGGAACTATAAGTTTTGCAATCGGAGTTAAACTATTTTGACATGTACATCAGCCAACATTCGCATTTATGCAAGCCTGGCAGACGTGCTAACAATGGGCTGCAGTGCAGGTTTCAGCAATAGTTCCAGGCTGAAGGAACTTTGGTAAGCGATAGTAGTAGCAATGAACTTTTAATTATAAATTTAGCAATGGTTCCAACAGACGGAATTCTATTCCAGGCCTGCATAAATGCGTACCGTAAGCTGCAATGTTACCACAGACACTATTTTCAAATGAGACATACTAATATCATATTCAAGACGACTGCCGTATTTTGTTTTGTAATATTTATTACTCAAAACATCATTGCACAACCTTCTTTAAAAGCAAATGCTAAGGACTGGTTGGCGTTAGACCCTAAAAAGGATTCTATCGCAGGCATTAGTTTATATAAGGCATATAACCTATTAAAAGGAAGGAATGGAAAACCTGTAATTGTTGCGGTTATTGACAATGGCGTAGATATTGAGCATGAAGATTTGAAAAATATCATTTGGACAAACACAAAAGAAATAGCCAGCAATGGAATTGACGATGACCATAATGGATATGTTGATGATGTACATGGCTGGAATTTTAGAGGAGCAAAGGATGGGACAATCATAGAAAATGAACAATCCGGTTCAACCCAATTTTATCTTGCGTGGAAAACTAAATATGAAAATGCTGACACAAATTTGTTACAGCCTGAAGACAAAAAAAAATTTGCTATTTACGTAAAGGCTAAGAAAGATTATTTCGAAAAATTAAATAGTAAAGATTCTTCGGATGTTCAATTCGCTTACAATGTCAATTACACTTCAAGCAGTTTAATCGCTAATGATTCAGTAAATTTTAATAGCCGGTATTACGGAAGCCCTTACTTCAACCTTTCTCCAAATCTGAGTCATGGCACTCATGTGGCAGGAATAATTGCGGCACAAAGAAATAATAACAAAGGCATTAATGGGATTGCAGGCAATGTTCTTATAATGCCTGTTGTAGCAACTACAGCTACCGGAGATGAAAGAGATAAAGATATTGCAAATGCAATACGCTACGCTGTTAATAATGGCGCAAAGATTATCAATTTGAGTTTTTCAAAATTATATTCATCCGATAAAAAAATTATTGATGAAGCTATCAGGTATGCAGAAAAGAAAAATGTCCTGATTATTCATGCAGCGGGCAATGATGGTGTAGATAATGATAGTGCCAGTAACTATCATTATCCAATTGCTATTTATGAAAATCGAGTTAAAGCAAGCAATTTTATTACGGTTGGATGGAGCAGACCGCTTTTTGATTATAGGCTGGCACATCCCTATTCAGACTATGGAAAAATGAATGTTGATTTATTCGCACCTGGAAGCGATATTTTTTCTACTGTGCCAAATAATGAATATGATTTTAAATCAGGCTCAAGTATGTCAGCGCCAGTTGTAACAGGAGTAGCTGCATTATTACTTTCATATTTTCCTTCACTTACTACAAGACAAGTGAAAGACATTCTTTTGCAATCAACCTTTAAACCAAATCAAATGGTCAACAGACCCCAAACAAAAATACAAGTTCCATTTAAAAGTTTATCTGTAAGTGGAGGAATTGTAAATGCTTATAATGCAGTTAAAATGGCAATCGCAATGACAAAGAAAAAATAACTACTAAAACAAATTTAATGGCAGGACAAAAACACATGCAGCTAACATTATGCGTATTGAAGAAAGCCCCCCAATTTTAAAACTGATTGAAGAAAATAAAAAAGCCCCGATCTATTTTAGACTGGGGCTTTTTGCAATACGATGTTCAGCGACACCGCCAGTAATGATGA
>JALYYX010000358.1 GCA_030946075.1 Bacteroidota bacterium
GGGAAGCATGGCTGCTTTTTTGCGCATTGGTGAAATAGAAATGAGAAAACTTCCCCTCGGTGAATTTAATAAAACCAATTTTAAAAATATTTTGCAGCAGGTTAAAGAAATTTCAGCAAAACACCCCAAAGATTTTAATAAGCGATTACAAAAGTTATGTGCAGATGCAGGAGTAGCTATTGTATATACAGCGTGTATACCCAAAGCACCTGTTAGTGGCGCTACCAGGTGGATAGGTAAAAACCCTTTGATACAGCTAACTGACCGCTATAAGACAGCAGATCAATTCTGGTTTACTTTTTTTCATGAAGCAGGGCATGTGTTATTGCATGGGAAAAAAGAAATTTTTTTAGAAGATTTTGAAGGCTATAAGGAAGATAAGAAAAAAGAAAAGGAAGCAGATGATTTTGCAGCAAAATGGTTACTGCCTGAAAAATTTATTGATGACTTGCCCAAAGATTTTACAGAAGATGATGTATTAAAAATTGCCAAACAATATAAAACCCATGCAGGTATTGTTGTTGGGCGGTTGCAGCATTTGGGAAGGGCGCCATATAGTTTTGGAAATGGGTTGAAGAAAAGAGTTAATCTGTTTTAAAACAATTAAAAAAAATTTTATGTATAATTCATTTGATTTAGAAAAGTTACGAAATGATAATCCAAGATATTCTTCAAAGCCTCCCTTTGAGCATCAGCGGGATGCCTTTGAAAAGTTATCAGAGTTGTTCACATTTGAAAATGATGAACATAAATCCGGAATTCTAGTGCTGCCAACAGGTGCAGGAAAAACTTTTACATCTGTTAGATGGATATCTAGAAACGTATTATCAAAAAATGTAAAAGTATTATGGTTAGCACATACAGGGCATTTGCTTGAACAAGCTTATGATGAATTCAAGAAGAATTTATTTGAAATCCCACCGAGCCGTAAAACAATTAATATTAGAGTAGTCTCGAGTGATGCTTTACATTCAAAAGCTTCAGATATACAATTAACAGATGATGTATTGATAATTACAACTCCTACCGCAATTAGTAATACTGATACAAAAGCTCTTGACGGCGAAGGTAAAGTTCGTAAAACTGCTTTTGAAAAATTTATTGAACACTCGAAAAACACTAGATTATTTGTTGTTATTGATGAAGCTCATCATGCTCCGGCTTATGGTTGTCGCAATTTATTAATCGGGGGGAGTAAGTTTGAAAAAGGAATACGACAACTTGTTCCAAATTCCTATTTTTTAGGATTAACAGCTACGCCAACTTATAACGATGAAAGAAGGAGAGGTTGGCTTTGGGAAATTTTTAAGAATAAAAAAATATATGAAGTTGATAAAGGCAAGTTGATAAAGGAAAACATTCTTGCTGTTCCGAATCCTATCCAACGTGAAACGGGCAAGGAGATTGATGTTGATGATATTTTATATGACACACTTATTCGCCAACATAAAGACTTGCCAGAATACTTAATCGAAAGGTTGGCTTTAGATAGCGGTCGCAACGATTATATTGTTGATGATTATTTAGCAAATTATAAGCAATATGGTAAAACCATAATCTTCGCAGATCGCTGGTTTCAGTGTATATATATTAAAGAAAAACTAATTCAAAAGGCTAAAGAAAAAGGAATTGATCTTAGAGCAGAAGCTGTTTATACGCATGTAGATGCTGCTGCTGGTACTGCTGATGAACGAAATAAAAGAACATCGGCTGAAAATGCAAAAATTCTTCATGATTTTAAAGATGATAAGTTTGATGTGTTATTAAATGTGCGGATGCTTTCTGAAGGCACGGACGTGCCAGATATAAATACTGTTTTTATTACCCGACAAACTACAAGTTCTATTTTATTAACTCAAATGATTGGGCGTGCTTTGAGGGGCAAACGGGCTGGAGGTGGCGAAAATAAAGAAACTGCGAATATTGTTTTCTTCGTTGATAACTGGAAAAAAGTAATCAATTTTGCTACTCCTGAAGAAGGGGAAATGGAAGAACACCAACCTTTGACACGTGGTAGAAATCCTATGGAGTTCATTTCAATCAGTTTAGTTGAAGATTTATCACGACAAATTGATAGTGGTATTATTTTTTCCAATCAAACATATTTAGATAGCCTGCCAATCGGATGGTTTGAAACAGAAGTTTTAGTTACTGTTGGAGATGAAACTAATTTTTATAAAGAATTTGTTGTTGTTTTTGAAAAGACAAAAAACAAATTTGATGAATACATCAAATCTATTCAAAGCAATTTATCTCCAAAATGGGAGGATGACGAATTGGATGAGGCCTTTACACAGTCAGAAGTGCAAATATGGATGGAGAAATTTTTTGATAAAGAGGATAACATAAAAAAAACGCTTGATTTAGATTTAATTAAGATTGCTCGTCATTATGCACAAACTAAACGGGTTCCAGCTTTTTGTTCTTTTGATGAAAGAAATAAACATAATCTCAGTCAAATAGCAGAAGATTTACTTCCTTTAAATGAATTTCATGTACAGGAAAAGCTTTATGATATTTATAATGATGGTAGTTATATGTGGCAAACATTTTATAAAAGCTATGATCGTTTTAAAACAGCATTTGACTCTCAAAGAAACCGAATCTTCCATATTAAAAAATTTGGTACAGAACCAAACTTAAAAATAGAAGAAACTATTAAAACAATTGAGCAGCGGGAATTAACTGAGGAGGAAAAAAAACTTGTATTTCAAAGAGATAACTATACATGCCTATGCTGTGGTAAAACCAAGGCGCCGGGAAGAAAAGTAAAATTTCAGGTTGATCATATCATACCATTTAAGTTTGGTGGAGAGACTAGTATGAATAATTCTCAAACTCTTTGCTCTATTTGCAACAGTATAAAAAATGTGAATGAAATAAATTTTAGAGTATATCAAACTCTTTTAAAAGCCCCAAAAGAAAATCTATCCTTAGATTATTGGACAAGTTCTGAATATATAGGTGAAGTTGTGACGAGAACAATAAATACTTTTTATCATTGTCATGCTGTATGTGAATTAAAATGGGATGACAGACCAAATAGTAAATACAGGTATGTTTGGGAAATAATTTTATTTGAAGGAAATAATCCTGAATGGTTACGTAAGCAAAAAGAAAAATTAATCACCTTTATTCGTGCAGATTTAGGATATCCTGAACTAAAAGATTTAATTATAAAGTAATGTTACAAAACAAACTATCGAAAATATACGAGACAATTTTTATGATAATAAAACAAATAAAAAAGTTAACCGAGAAGGTTTATTATCATTAAGTAAAGAAGATTCTGAAAAATATAAATAAAAAAAAATGGTTAAAATCAATCAACATACAGAAATAATACAAATGCTTAAAACAGGCAATTTCTTTATCGGTTGCAATCATTGCAGTGAAGAATTGCCATTAAAAAAAATTCATCTTTTTGATAATAATAATTTCACTAAAGAAGCATTGGAGATTTATGAAGAGCAGCTTCAGATAGTGAGAGATAAAAAAGCAGAGTTAAAACGTTTAAGAGAAATAGGTACTACAAGATCTGAGATAGGTGCGTTGTCTGTAAACATAGGTTTAATACTTGAACGCCTTGCCCCAACAATGCCTGCCTTTCCTTTCAACCATAATGATTGCAGGTCGGTATTCGACCCTATTGATTATGTAATCTTTGAAGGATTGACTAAGAAAGGACGTGTTGACAAAATATTTCTCATTGACATTAAAAGCGGCAATGCCAAATTAACTCCACGTCAAAAGGAAATCAAAGCTGCAATCAATAACAAGAAAGTAACCTTTAAAAAGTTTTGAAATGAAAAATGAAGTCCTGCAATTTTATTCATCACTAAGGCAGATATTCACTGTTTGTCCTTATTGTGAATCAATCATTCGATTGAGTGATTGTAAGCTATATCAAAAACAAAAACCAGTAAAAGATTGGAAAGAAAAAGTTGATGATGAAATTGAAAAACTTGAAATGATGGAAGAAAAACTATTAGAAAAGATAAATGCAGCAAAACAAAGTGCCCGTGATGCTGGTAAGAAAAGCGCAAACAAAGTTGTTCGCAAATTAGATACAGTATTTCACCCTATGGGATTGAACTGTAATGACTGTAAAGTTATATTTCATCCGGTGGATTTTATACTCTTTAAAGGAATGAATAATGAGAATAAACAAGATTGCACAGTGAAAGAAATATTACTGTTAGATAAGAACAATAAAGCAGGTCAGTACTTAACTATTCAAAAAAGTATCGAGAAAGCAGTAGAACGAAAAAGCTATGAATGGCTAACGTTAAGAGTAGATAATACTGGCAAGATTACAGAAGAAGAATAAATAAATAGTAATTAAAATAAAAATTATGCTCACTAAGAAAAACTATAAAACCAACTACTGCAAAAAAGCGAAAGGCGGTAAGTAAAAAATGATTTTATACTTACCACTAAAAAATCTACGTCTTTGCGAGCCGGCAATAAAAAAGATGCAAACGAAATGCTATAAACTTAGGTGAAGCAATCTTATAGTAATGTTTAATAGTAGATTGCTGCGGCGCAGAGAAAATATTATAAGCTGTAAATAATAATGCGCCTCGCAAAGACGAATTGAGGTATGCTGATCATTCTGATATTCAAAAGCTGCGGGACAATGTCATTAAGTTAACAGAAACCAAGAAGGTTTTCTTATACTAAAAAATCTACGTCTTTGCGAGCCGGCAATAAAAAAGA
>JALYYX010000366.1 GCA_030946075.1 Bacteroidota bacterium
TTGCTGATCCACATTTTGCTTCCATTCAAAATAACATGATCGCCTGCTGGTTTAAAATTTGATAGCATTCCCGAAGGATCGCTTCCATAATTTGGTTCCGTTAATCCAAAACAGCCAAGCCATTCGCCACTCGCCAGCTTCGGTAAATATTTTTTTCTTTGTTCTTCACTTCCATATTTATAAATAGGGAACATAACCAGCGAGCCTTGTACAGATGCGGTAGACCGAACGCCGCTGTCACCTCTTTCCAACTCCTGCATCATTAAGCCATAAGCTATATAATCCATTCCTCCGCCGCCATATTCTTGTGGAATGGTTGGTCCAAAACATCCAAGATCGCCTAACTGTTTTACTATCTGTTGCGGAAATGCTGCACGCTGTGCATAATCTTCAATGATGGGTGAAATTTCTCTCTTCACATAATTACGAACTGACTCTCTGATCAATTTATGCTCATCAGTAAGTAATTCATCTACCAAAAAATAATCGGGAGATTGAAAAAGATCTTGTGCCATTTTTAATTTTTTAATTTTTCAATTATGCGGCCTCTTTAATTCTAATCAACTTCATAGGCGTCAGCAAGGGAGTATCGCAAAGTACGCAGAGGTTTCGCAAAGTGCACAAAGAGCTTTGTGTTCTTTGCCGTTCTTTGTGATAGCCTCATGAGTATTCTATCATTTGCCTTTCTACACTGCCATCATTATAAAAATCAAACAAGGCATAAGCAGGAGGAAACTCCTGGAAAGCGCCACTCCACCAGTTTCCGCTGACAGCTCCATTGCAATAATATTTAATTCCTACATTCTCCACTTCATCCTGTAAATGAATATGGCCGCTTAAACAAACTTTAATATTGCTGTATTTTTTAAACAATGCTTTTATTCTGCGGTTATCTACATGCAACAAAGCCCGTATAATTTTAAAATCTCCGTTTGGTTCATTCTTCTCAATAAACATGGCAGAGCAAAAAGAAATTATTGGAATATGCGAAACGATGCATATAAATTTTTCCGGAGCCGTATTTTTTAATTCATTTTCAAGCCATGAAAATTGTGGCTCATCAATGCGTGCAATGTAGCCTCCATTATTTTCCTGCGTGCTATCCAAAACAATAAAATGCCATTTATCTTTTGTGAAACTATAAAAACGATTGGGCATGTTGTGTTCTTTTATAACCCAATTTTTATCATACAACGGATCGGTTTTTATTGTTTCATCTTTTACCTGCCATCCCCAAACATCATGATTGCCGATGCAATGATAGATCGGTAATTTATTTTCTTCTTTAATTACTTTATTCCAAACCTCCCACTGCTGTTGCGTTTTAGCTTTATCGGCTGCCAGCGCATCCATTATACTGTCTCCGCCATTAATAATAAAATCGGGTTTAGGTTGTAAATTATTTGCATGACGAAATGCTTTTCTCATTCCTGTTTCCGCAACATCTGTTGGCTTAACATGTGTGTCTGACAGCCATGCAATTTTTAAAGACTTCTTTTTTTTAGAAGTAGTTACTGTGACCAAAGAAGGAGCTAAAGTTGTGGCTACTGATAAAACAGAAAGACCGCTAATAAAATTTCTACGTTTCATAAAATTCAATTTATAATTGTTGTTTGGGGTAGAAAGTTTGTCATTTCTGTTTGATATTGTAATGCAACTGCTCTTGCCTCTTCAGCAAAATTTTCTTTTTCTCCTGCATAAATAATTGCCCGGGAAACATTTACTAAAAGCCCGCAATCTTTTGTTATTCCATATTTTGATACTTCTTCCAAACTGCCGCCCTGTGCACCTACACCCGGAACCAATAAAAAATTCGCAGGAATAATTTTACGAATGCTAATTAATTGATCTGCCTTTGTTGCACCAATTACAAACATTAATTTATCCGGCCTTCCCCATTTAGTTGCTGTTTCTAAAACAGTTTCATACAGAAATGAAATCTTGTGTTTTTTTACATGGATCCCTTCTTCGAGATCATCAACTTCAGTAATTATTTTTTTCATTTCAAAGTCTGC
>JALYYX010000441.1 GCA_030946075.1 Bacteroidota bacterium
CAATGGAAGAATAGGCAACCAATCTTTTAAGATCGTTCTGCACCATTGCAATGCAGCTTGCGTAGATCATACCTGCAATTGATAAACCGATAACAATATTTTCAAATTTTAAAACCCCTTCCGGCAGAACAAAAATTACCCACCGTATCACTGCAAATACTCCCATCTTTACCATGATGCCGCTAAGCACCATCGTTACAGGGGCAGGAGATTGCTCGTACGTATCGGGCTGCCATGTATGAAAAGGAAATACCGGCATCTTTACTGCGAACGCAATAAAAAATAACCAGAACAACCACGATTGATCTTTTGCAGAAATAACAGAATTATAAAAAGCCTGGATAGAAAATGAATGATCAGAATATAGCGTGGGGCCGGTTTGCAGGTAAACATAAATTATCCCAACCAGCATCAGTAGCGAACTTACAAATGTGTAAATAAAAAATTTCCATGTTGCCTGTATCCTTTTTTCACCGCCCCAGCGGCTGCATAAAAAATAAACAGGAATTAAAGCAAGCTCCCAGAAAAAATAAAATACCAAAGCATCAATGGCAACAAACACTCCCATCAGTCCTGCCTGGCTTAACAACATTAATCCAAAAAACGCATTTGGGTTTTTATAATCATTCTTATAAGTAGCTGCAAAAATTATAGGGAAAGAAAGCGCTGTTAAAAAAGTTAGCATATGCCCCATACCATCAAGACCTACTGCAAAATTGCTTCCTATATATTTCAGCCATTCGTAACTAACATAATTGTATGTAAAATGTTTTGTGTTATCATAGTAACATAAACTAACAACAGAAATAATTAAAGTAATAAGAGAAGAATACAATGCCCATGCCTTTACATTTTTTTGATCTTTAATAAAAAATGCAGCCAACCCTGTTACCAATGGAAACCAAAGCAGCAGTTCAGGAAATGTAAGGTATGTACCCAATATCAAAATTATTTTGCAAACATTTGAATAATAAATAAAACTATCGTACCGATCACCATCATTAAAATATAAGCACCAACCTGCCCGCTTTGCAGCAACCGTATTTGCCGGCTGCTGTAATTAATACCTCTGCCAACCCCATTCACCACTGCATCTATTCCCGACCGCTCAATTACATTATTTAAAAAAATCGATAAAGACTTTAATGGCTTCACAATTATTGCATCATACAATTCATCTACATACCATTTATTCTGCAACACTTTTGCAAAGCCTGTTTCTTCTGTTGTTTCGGTTTGATAAGTTTTATATTTCTTCCACGCCACAACGCTGATGGTAATGATTAAAATGATGGATATGATGGTGAGTATCCATTCGGTTTGATGAGAGATTTCATGCTTTGCTAAAATGGAATTTGATTGAGCAAATATTGGATTTAAAAATTCTGAAAGTTTATGACTGTTTGGAATCATAAATTCCGGTGTGCCAACAAAACCACCAACAGCAGAAAGAAATGCAAGAATGATTAAAGGAATTGTAATTGCTTTCGGGCTTTCATGTACATGATGCAATTGTTCTTCAGTGCCTCTGAATTGCCCCAGGAAAGTCATTGCCAATAACCTGAACATATAAAATGCAGTTAACAATGCTCCGCCTAAACCAATTGCATATAACAAAGGGTTTTTTGCAAACGCACCGGCTAAAATTTCATCTTTGGAAAAGAATCCTGAGAAAGGCGGAATGCCTGCTATAGCAATACACCCGATAAAAAAAGTAATGTAAGTGATTCGCATTTGTTTATTCAATCCTCCCATTTTTCTTATATCCTGTTCGCCACCCATTGCATGGATAACAGAGCCTGCTCCAAGAAAAAGTAATGCTTTAAAAAACGCATGTGTCATCACATGAAATACAGCGCCGGTGTATGCTCCAACACCAAGGCCTAAAAACATATAGCCTAATTGACTAACAGTTGAGTAAGCCAAAACTTTTTTAATATCATTTTGTTTCAATGCAATTGTTGCCGCAAAAATTGCTGTTCCCAAACCGATTATTGCAACAACAGTCATTGTTGTTGGCGCAAGTGAATACATGATGTTACTTCTTGCTATCATATAAATGCCTGCAGTTACCATTGTTGCAGCATGTATCAATGCAGATACGGGTGTAGGGCCAGCCATCGCATCAGGCAGCCATGTGTACAAAGGAATTTGTGCACTCTTACCTATTGCTCCAACAAAAAATAATAAAGAAATGCCAACTAATGTTGGTGAATTAATTTCAGTGATAGAAGTGATAATTCCTTTTTCATTATTAAAAAGTTCGTGGAAAGAAACTGTTCCAAAAACATTTATCATCCAGAAAATTCCCAATAAAAATCCCAGGTCGCCAATGCGGTTCATGATGAATGCTTTTTTTGCAGCATTATTATAACTCGTATTTTTAAACCAATAGCCAATGAGTAAATAAGAACACAATCCTACACCTTCCCAGCCTATGAACATGATAACATAGTTTGCTGCCATTACCAGTAGCAACATTGAGAAAACAAAAAGATTCAGGTAAGAAAAATATCTTGCAAAGTCAGGAGCATTTTCTTCTTTCATGTAGGACGTAGAATATACATGGATAAGAAATCCAACGCCTGTTATTATCAAAAGAAATAAAGATGTAAGCTGATCGATTTGAAATGCAAAATCAACTTTTATTTTTCCAGCATTTATAAAATCAAAATAAGAAACGACCTGTGGTGCAAATCCTTCGTGGCATACATTTAAAAATACAACTACACTTAATAAAAATGAAAGTAAGATAGTTCCGCTGCCTATGATGCTCACTAAATATTTAGATAAAACATTTCTTGCCAAACCATTAATTAAAAAACCAATTAATGGCAGCAAAGGAATTAAATAGATCAAGTCAAAATCATTTCTCATCTGCAGTGCTGTTAATTTTTTAAGCGGTTCAAAAAGTTTATATCTACCGAATGAGTATTTCTATACATCATAACAATAATAGCGAGGCCCACACTCACTTCTGCGGCTGCAACTACCATTATAAAAAAAACAAATAGCTGTGCATCAGTTGCCAAAGAAGGTGCGTTGGCAGCAATGCCGCTTAAATGCATCTTAGAAAAAGCAACAAGCAAAAGGTTCACTGAATTCAACATTAATTCAATGCACATAAAAACAATTATTGCATTGCGGCGGGTAAGGGCACCAATTATTCCAATGCAGAATAATATCACCGATAAAAATATATACCATTTAATTTCCATCAATCTAATTTTACATATAAACCAATGCCTGCTGTGTTTGATGCGGGGGCAATGGAAAAAATATCCCTAATCTTTTTCATCGCAATTCCATTAAAAAGATCGACTGCTTTGTACGCTGCGCCTTTGGTTAATAATTTTATAAGTATGCCTGTAGCAACGCTTGTTAAGCCGCCAACC
>JALYYX010000037.1 GCA_030946075.1 Bacteroidota bacterium
GGTACAGCAAATTATTGGTTATTTATTCCAACAGTTTTTTGTGAGAATAGAAATCTTGATGTGATACGTGAGGCTTTGCATAATGAATTAGGATATGCAGTAACAGATAAATACAAATTGTTCACACATCATTTGGTAGAGTCTTTTAAAAAGGGAAAAACTGTGGATGATGTTGACCTATCCCCATCAGAATTTATAACTAAAAACGATCGCCCTTTTAAAAATGTTGATGGAATAAAATTTTTAAATCATCAGGGTGGATGTGGTGGTATTCGCCAGGATGCTGCAATACTTAGTAAATTGTTAGCAGCTTATGCAGATCATCCAAATGTAGGCGGGGTAACAGTTTTAAGCCTTGGTTGCCAGAATTTGCAAGTGAATGATTTTGTAAGTGATCTTAAACAACGCAATCCGGATTTTGATAAGCCTTTGTATATTTTCGAGCAGCAGCAATCAAAAAGCGAAGAACAATTAATTGCTGAGTCAATAAAAAAAACCTTTGAAGGTTTGATTGAAATAAATAAACTTGAACGCAAGCCTGCAACTCTTGATAAATTATGCGTTGGTGTTAAATGTGGAGGCAGCGATGGTTTCAGCGGTATTTCTGCAAATCCTGCTGTGGGTTATTGCTCTGATCTTTTAGTTGCTGTTGGTGCAAAAGTTTTGCTTGCAGAATTTCCTGAGTTGTGTGGCGTAGAGCAACAAATAGTTGATCGCTCTGTTGATGAGCCGACCGCAAAAAAGTTCATTCACTTAATGAGAAGCTATGAAGAAATTGTTTCCCGTGTGGGTTCAGGTTTTCACATGAACCCTTCTCCCGGCAATATAAAAGATGGGTTGATAACAGATGCAATTAAAAGCGCAGGAGCTGCAAAAAAGGGCGGAACATCACCCATTGTTGATGTGTTGGATTATACAGAGCCAGCAATAAAACCAGGATTAAATTTAGTTTGCACACCCGGCAATGATGTGGAAGCTACTACTGGCAAAGCCGCATCCGGGGCCACTTTGATATTGTTTACAACCGGCTTGGGAACGCCTACAGGAAACCCCATATGCCCTACAATTAAGGTTGCAACCAATTCAAAACTTGCGAAAAGAATGGGAGATATTATTGATATTGATACTGGGCCGGTTATTGAAGGAGAAAAAACAATTGAACAAATGGGCGAAGAAATTTTGGAATATTGTATTAGGGCAGCCAGTGGTGATGTGATTCCAAAAGCAGTTCAGTTAAATCAGGATGATTTTATTCCATGGAAGAGAGGAGTTTCACTTTGAGTATTGTGAATTAATTATTTTTTGGCTAAAGCCAATTCTGTATTTGCTTGTTGCCACCACCTTAAGGTCGTGGCTATTAGAAAAAGTTTGCGGCTTTAGCCAAAATAGATTTAATTATTATGAATCCGGCATTTGTTTTTCATAGCATCATCGTTGCGTCGCACTCTTGTACTCTTAGTTCTTTAGGCAGCAATGCTCACGCAAAAACGCAAAGTTTTAAAAGTTCGCAAAGATTCTTTGCGGCTTTGCTCCTTAGCAGCTTTGCGTGAAATAAAAAATGATGACTGCCGGTATGCCGGTGCAGTGAGTGACACAACGATGATGATAGTAGTGCCAAAGCTTGAAACAAAATATTTATAATTTTAAAAAAATAGCCCGCAGATAAGCAGCGTTGCTGCTACCTTTAAGGGATGGGGGTGAGTAGATAACATGAAAAAATTTTTAGACGAAAACTTTTTACTGCAATCAAAAACAGCGGAAAAATTATATCATGATTTTGCAAGGGAAATGCCTATCATAGATTATCACTGTCATCTTCCTGCGGAACAAATTGCCAATGATATAAATTTTGAAAACATAACACAGGCCTGGCTTTACGGAGATCACTACAAATGGCGGGCAATGCGTACAAACGGAGTTGAGGAGAGTTACATCACCGGCAATAAAAGTGATTTTGAAAAATTTGAGAAATGGGCTGCAACTGTTCCATACACCTTACGCAATCCCTTGTATCACTGGACACACCTTGAGTTGCAGCGATATTTTGATGTGCACGAAATACTTAATGAAAAAAGTGCAAAAAAAATTTATACGGGATGCACAAAAAAATTACAGACAAAAAAATATTCTGTTCGCAACCTGTTGCGCAAAATGAATGTGAAAGTTGTTTGCACAACAGACGATCCAACAGATTCATTAGACCATCATCAAAAAATTAAAGATGACAATTTTGAAATAAAAATTCTTCCGGCATACCGCCCTGATAAAGCAATGAATGTTGATGACGTTGCTGAATTTAATAATTATGTAAAGAAGCTGGAAAAAGTTTGTGATACATCTATAACTTCTTACCAAACATTTTTGGATGCCTTAAAGCAAAGGCATGATTTTTTTGCAACAATGGGTTGTTCAGTTTCTGACCATGGTCTTGAAGTAATTTATGCTGAAAATTATACTGATGCAGAAATAATATTTGCCTTTGATAAAATTCGTAGCGGAAGAGAACTTTCAATGGATGAGCAGTTGAAATTCAAATCTGCAATGTTGCATGTTTTTTCAATTTGGGATTGGGAAAAGGGCTGGGTTCAGCAGTATCATTTAGGTGCATTGAGAAATAATAATGCAAGAATGCTGGAAGAAAACGGCCCTGATACAGGTTGGGATTCGATTGGTGATTTTCACCAGGGAAAATCCATTGCAAAATTTTTAGGAAGATTGGATTCAACAAATCAGTTGGCTAAAACTATTTTGTACAATTTAAACCCTGCCGATAATGAATTGATGGCAACGATGATCGGTAATTTTAATGATGGTTCTGTTGCGGGGAAAGTTCAGTGGGGCTCTGCATGGTGGTTCCTCGATCAGAAAGATGGAATGACAAAACAACTGAATGCCTTATCTAACATGGGTTTACTAAGTAAATTTGTTGGTATGCTTACGGATTCAAGGAGCTTTCTTTCTTTTCCCCGTCACGAATATTTCCGCAGGCTTTTATGCAATTTATTTGGTGAAGAAATTGAGAACGGGGAACTGCCAAATGATATTGAATGGACGGGAAAAATTATCCAGGATATATGCTACAATAATGCTAAGAATTATTTTGGCTGGCGAAGCATTCTTCTTAGGAGTAATTTTATGTAAATTTGATAAAAAGCAGATATGAAATTAAAAGTAATTATTCATGAGGCAGAGGAAGGAGGATTGTGGGCGGAAATACCTGCATTACCCGGATGTGTTACACAGGCTGAAACAATGGAAGAATTAATTCCAAATATTTATGAGGCAGTGGAAGGATGTTTGTCAATTGAGATTGAGCCATCTTCAATGGGAAAAAATGACAGACTATTAGAGTTAGCTGTATGAAAACACTTTCAGGAAAAGAGTTTGCAAAACTGTTAGAAAAACAAGGATGGATATTAAAAAGAATAAACGGCAGTCACTTTATATATTCTCATCCTGATAAAATAGAAATCATTTCTGTTCCCGTTCACAAAAACGATGATTTAAAGAGGATTGCAAAGAAAGCTAATGAGTATTGCAGATATAAACGATTCTGAATTATAACCAACTTCTCTAAATTATATCTTCACTTTTACTACCAATTTTTTTATTTCTCCTTCACCTATCATTGGTGCATGAACATCTTCAGGAAAGAAGATCGCAAACTGGTTATCGGTAAGATTAAAATACATATCAGGAGCATCGTTATAAAACACAACATCTTTCTCTGCATTGTAATCACCTTTCTGTTCTTTGCAATCACCTCTTGGTTTCCAGCCCATTTGCTCTTTGCCTTTTATGCAAAGTTGTATATCAATATGTTTTTCATGACATTCAAATTTCGCAATAGATTCCGAAGCGGTCATTCCTTTTTTATTGGAGAAAATTACTCTTAAGTTATCGTCATCAATTTCAAATTTGCCATCTTCAATTGTTGCAAGATTTTGTGCTTTGATGTATTCAAAGGCTTTTGCAAACAATGGGTGAACACAGTGGTATTTTTCAGAGTTAGTGAGTGTGTCTATGATCATGAGATTATTTCTGATAAGTCATTAAGATTGGTGGTGCTGATGGAATACTTGGATAAAGATTACTTATTTGAAAGCTATCACTGTTAGAGATCTTAAAAGTAAAATCTGTACCTGAATATTGTGTGGTCCAAGTTGGAGTTAGTGTAATTATTTCACCATTAATTTTATACTTAAACGAGTCTTTAAATGAACTTCCGATTTCAGTTTTAATAAGAATATTTCCAGTAGCAAATTCGAGTTGTGAACGCCTGCTTATAGGATATTTTTCTGTATATATTCCATTTAACTCAGTTGATTGACTGTTCTTTTTGCAGGAAATAAAACACAATAAAAGTATTATTGATAAAAGTTTAATTTTCATAATTACTTTTTATTATGACAATAAAAATTTATAAAATGCTGCCCATTGGTATACCAATCAAAGGATTGCGATGCAAGGATGATGCTATGAAAAGCTAAAGCTGGTATCAAAGCCTCATTCTCTTATCCTCTGTGAAGGAGAGGCACGGTATATCTGAATAAATCCATGTAGTATATCTTCCACATCATCTGGTAAAAAAAATCAACTAAAAGAGCTTTTAAAAATATTCGCTAAAGCCTCCATTTCTTCCCCCTTCGGGGGAGATAGAGGGGGCTTTTATCTCTGCACTCTTCCGCTTGCATCACCTTTCATTAAGCCTTGTACATCACTTAACGTTGCGTGGTTAAGGTCGCCGGGAATGGTATGTTTTATAGCTGATGCGGCAACACCAAACTCAGCAGCATCCTTCATTGCCATACCTGTAACTAATCCGTAAATAAAACCGCTTGCAAAAGAATCGCCGCTTCCTACACGGTCAACAATTCTTACTTCATATTGTTTGGTGTGATAAAATTCATTGCCGTCATATACCAATGCACTCCAGCCATTATCAGATGCACTGTGGCTTTCACGTAATGTAGAGGCAATATATTTAAAGCTGAATTTATCTTTCATTTGTTTAAAAACATCTTTGTATCCTTCAAGATTCAATTCACCTTTTGTGATGTCTGTTCCGGCGCTTTTAAAACCAAGTGTTGTATCAGCATCTTCTTCGTTACCGATGCATACATCAACATATTGGCAAAGCCTGCTCATCACTTCTCTTGCTTTTTCTTTGCTCCATAATTTTTTTCTGTAATTAAGATCAATGCTGGTTGTTACACCTTTTGCTTTTGCTGCCTTTAATGCAGCCTCTGTAAGCGCTGCAGATCTGTCGCTTAATGCAGGCGTGATGCCGGTTGTATGAAACCAGTCTGCGCCATCTAATATTTTTTCAAAATCGAATTCAGCAATATCAACTTCAGAAATTGCCGCATCAGCACGATCATAAATTACCTGCGATGCTCTCATAGAAGCACCTGTTTCTAAAAAATAAATGCCTAACCTTTTTCCGCCACGGGCAATGAATTGTGTATCCACGCCATACCTGCGTAAATGATTTATAGCAGCCTGTCCTATTGCATTATCCGGAACTTTGGAAACGAATGTTCCCTGCAATCCGTAATTACAAAGAGCTGCTGCTACATTTGCCTCGCCGCCTCCGTAGGTTACGTCAAAACTATCGGACTGAACAAATCTTTTAAAATCAGGAGTAGATAAGCGAAGCATTATTTCCCCCAGTGTTACAACTTTTTTAGCCATGATTAAAAAGAAACTTTAATTTAGAAAAAGAATTTTTGTTTAATGGAATTTATCCAAATGTCTTTCATATTTGTTTATACAGCAAATAAAAATGCGGTAACGATTGCGTAAAAAAATGTTGAATTGCCGTCTATTTCTTATAACATTGTTTAATAAAAAAAATATTCATGGATAAGAAATCTGCATTATTACAATTGATCCCTGAGCAGGGAATTTTGCCTTTGTATTTTACAAAAGATACCGAAGTAAGCGTGAGTGTTTTAAAAGCTTTATACAATGCCGGCATTAGAACAGTTGAATACACAAACCGTGGTGAGGCTGCCCTACAGAATTTTAAAAAGATGAAAGAAATTTGTACCACAGAATTAAAAGGAATGTACTTGGGGGTTGGAACAATTAAAGATGGTGCCATGGCGCAAACGTTTATTGATGCTGGTGCTGATTATATAATTTCTCCGGGGCTTGTGGAAAGTGTTGCAGAAGTAGCGGATAAAAATAATATGCTTTGGGTTCCGGGATGTATGACACCGAGTGAAATAATACGTGCAGAAACTTTAGGTGCAAAAATGGTAAAATTATTCCCCGGAAATATTTTAGGCCCCGCATTTTTAAGCGCCGTAAAAGAGTTATTTCCTAATTTATTGTTTATGCCCACTGGTGGAGTAGATTTGGATAAAGAAAATATTGCGGGCTGGTTTAAAGCAGGCGTTTGTGCAGTAGGTATGGGAAGTAAATTAATAAGTAAACAATTACTCGAACAAAAAGCTTATACAAAAATTCAAGAGTTAACAAAGCAGGCGATGGAAATTGTAAAATCGATTAGATAAATTAAATTTTATTATGCAAAAGGTTATTGGCAGGTACAGATGGACGATTTGCTCACTTTTATTTTTTGCAACAACCATTAATTATTTAGACCGGCAGGTGTTAAGCCTGCTGCAACCATACCTTGCAGAAAAATTTAAATGGACCAATACCGACTATGCAAATATTACAGCAGTGTTTCAGTTTGTTTATGCATTTTCTATGTTATTTGTTGGGCGTGTAATTGATAAATTAGGTACAAAAAAAGGATACATCTGGGCAATAGTTATTTGGTCTTTAGCTGCAATAATACACGCCTTCGCCATTCCCATTGGTGATACCATCACAACTTTTTTAGGCTGGCTTGGTATTGCAACTTTTTCTGTTTCGGTTTTAGGTTTTATGTTTTCAAGAACACTATTGGCCATAGGGGAATCAGGAAATTTTCCCGCTGCTATTAAGGCTACCGCAGAATATTTTCCTAAGAAAGAAAGATCATTTGCCACAGGCATTTTTAATTCCGGAGCTAATGTAGGGGCAATTCTTGCGCCGCTAACAGTGCCATGGATACGAATTAACTGGGGGTGGGAAGTAGCATTTATCATAATGGGTGTTTTTGGTTTTTTATGGCTAATATTCTGGCTTATTTATTATGAAACTCCTGAAAGACAAAAAAGGCTGTCGACCGCAGAATTAAGTTATATCAATGGACAGGAAGAAGAAAAAGTTGCTATAGTAGCAGCTGATTCTGTGTCAGAAAAAGTACCATGGACAAAACTGTTGCGGTATAAACAAACATGGGCTTTTACATTTGGTAAGTTTATGACTGATGGTGTGTGGTGGTTTTTTTTATTTTGGTTACCTGCATACCTAAAAGCTGAATACGGTTTAATTGATACGGCAGTTATGTTGCCGTTAGCAGTTTTATACACAATGGCTATGTTTGGAAGCATTAGCGGTGGATGGTTTCCCATGTATTTTATTAAGAAAGGGCATTTGGTTTATGATGCCAGAATGAAGGCTATGTTATTAATTGCATTATTCCCCCTTGTAGTATTGCTGGCGCAGCCGCTTGGTCATATTAGTTTTTGGATACCTGTTATTTTAATTGGCATTGGAGCATCTGCTCACCAGGCATGGTCTGCAAATATTTTTACAACAGTTTCTGATATGTTTCCCAAAAAAGCTGTGGGCTCTGTTGTAGGAATAGGCGGCATGGCAGGCGGTTTGGGCGGAGTTGTCATGTCCAAATTAGGAGGCGCATTATTTGATCATTATAAAGCTCTTGGTCATATTCAAACAGGTTATACAATTATGTTTGCTATTTGTGCTCTGGCATATATTGTTGCCTGGTTAATTATGAAAACCTTAGTTCCAAAATATAAGGTCATCTCTGACCTATAATATTTGATACGGGATTTTTAAGACGTAAATTTATTCACTTATTACCACCAAATTATTTATGTAAATTAATTGGCATTATATTTTCTATGAGAATATTAAAAACCATGCATATTTTAAGCGACATGCTCAAACCTTTTGCAGCACTTCTTTCAAAGGAACCTGTATCTAAAAAAGATTTTGTAAAAATTGCTCATGAAAAAGCAGCTGTTGATCAAAAAAAATTATTAGATCTTTTGCAGATGCTTCAGTTTTCTCAGGCACACAGAGAAGGAGAAGAATTAGTATTGGATTAATTAAATATAGATCAGATTATTAGAAGCTTTTTCAGCGTTTTTATATTTATGGCTGTGTATAATTACACAGCCATTATATTTAAAAGCAGGCTGCTGAAACTTTATATAAATCCTTAGTTTTGTTATTGGATGTTGATATGATAAAAATAGAATAATGAGCAATCTTTTCACAAATGATACTGACATTGAAAGCCATGAAAGATTAGAAGAGTTTCTTGATAATGCCTCAGTGGGAATACACCTGGTAGATTCAAACGGTACTATCCTTTACGCAAACAAGGCCGAACTAAATTTGCTTGGTTATAAACCCGAAGAATACCTGGGACATAATATTGCAGATTTTCATGCAGATAAAAAAACCATAGAAGATATCTTTTCTAAATTAACAGGGCACGAGCAGTTGGATAATTATGAGGCAAGGTTGCGATGTAAAGATGGCTCTGTTAGAGAAGTATTAATAAGCTCAAACGTTTACTGGCAACAGGATAAGTTTGTTTATACAAGATGTTTTACAAGAGATATTACTGATAGAAAAAAGGCGGAAAAATTAATTAAATTTTTAAATAAAGCAAGCGAAGAATTAACTACTACTCTCGATACACAGGAAGCGCTGAATAAAATAGTAAAATTTATTGTGCCCGATTATGCAGATTGGTTTACCATTGACTTAATAAAAAATAATAAAGTAGAATTAATTAAAATGGCTCATTCTGATCCAGATAAAATTGAATGGGCTATAAAATACAGGGAGCAAAACCCTGTTGATTTAAATGATGAAAAATATGGTACAACCGGATATGTTGCCAAAACAAAAGAAGCCGTTTTATTTGCAGAACTTACTGATGAAATGATTGAGGCATCTGCAAAAAACCCCGAACAACTGGAAATATTAAAAAACCTTTCTTTAAAATCGGCAATGGTTGCCCCACTAATGGTTAAAGGAGAAATTATGGGTGTGGTAAGTTTTATCTCAAGCAATCCCGGTAATAAATATGATGAAAGCGATTTGCATTTTGCCAAAGATTTTGCCAACCGTATTGCACTAACATTAGAAAACTCAAGGCTGTATGAAGAAGTAAGAAAAGATGTGGAACGCCGAATAGAACTCGATAGAATTAAAGATGAATTCCTGAGTATGGCAAGCCACGAGTTAAAAACTCCGGTAACAAGTTTAAAAGCTTTTACGCAGGTTTTGCAAATGAATTTTGAAAAAGAAGATAATCATAAAGCAGCAGCTCTTCTTTCAAAAATGAACAAGCAGATAGACAAATTAAACCGACTTATTGTTGACCTGTTGGACATAACTAAAGTAGATAAAGGTGAATTAATATTTGATGAGGAAAAATTCGATTTTAATTTATTGGTACAGGAAATTGCAGAGGAAATGCAGCGTACAACACAAACACATACAATAAAAACAACGCTGACAAATTCTGTGGTAATTAACGTAGATAGAAACAGAATAGGGCAGGTGATAACCAACTTCATCTCAAATGCAATAAAATATTCACCCAATGCCAATGAAATAATTGTTCAATCATCTGCCTGTGAAAAAGGCATAAAACTTTGTGTAAAAGATTTTGGAATTGGTATTCCAAAAATTGATCAGACAAATATCTTCAATCGCTTTTACCGTGTGCATGGTAAAGACAAACAAAATACATTTCCCGGCCTTGGGCTTGGGTTATATATTTCATCACAGATAATTAAAAAACATTCAGGTACTATTGAGTTTAAAAGCGAAGAAGGCAAGGGTTCAGAATTTTGTTTTACATTACCTCAAATCAGATAGCAAAAATAATTAGTATGAAAAAAATATTAGTTGTTGATGATGATCAAAGTATTCTTGATGCAATGGAAATAGCATTGGGCCTTGAGGGATATGAAGTGGAAACAACAACCAAAGGTGAAGAAACTTTTTCAAAGATTTCCACCTTTCATCCTGACCTGATATTCATGGATGTTTATCTTTCCGGTATGGATGGCAGAGAAATAACCAAACAGCTAAAGGCGAATGATGAAACAAAAAATATTCCTGTTATTATTTTCTCGGCAAATAAGTCAATGAAAAATGTTTTTAAAGAATCAGGTGCAAGCGATTTTATTGGTAAGCCATTTAATATGGATGAATTATATGCAAAAGTGAAAACCCAAACATCACATATTTTATATTGATATTCCATGGTCGGTGTCTCACCGACCACTTCGCTGTTTAATTTTGGTCGGTGGGGACACCGACCACGTAGAAGAAGATGAAGGAAGCAAACTTTGAAGTGTATTATTGCGCCGAGTCCCTTGCAGGAGACTCGGCTGGGGCAGGATTAAGGTTATCCTTCTAAAAATAATCCATTGTTATCAAATATCAAATAGCTGTATTACATTGCTGCAATGTTTAAATAAGTATCGCAAAGTACGCAAAGGAAACGCAAAGGTATCTTTGCGTTCTTTGCGAATACTCAGCGTTCTTTGCGATACTAAAAAAATGCTCAGTAAAGTTATACTGTACAAGAGTGCGACGCCAATGAAGCTAAATAGCAGCACAAATGATGGCTACAAAAAAACAAAACTCAAAATTTGCATTCTTCAGCAGGAGTTCTGCCGTACTGGGCGCTGCATTTTTAATGGCTAACTCTTCCATAGGCCCGGGGTTTTTGACACAGACAACCGTATTTACGCAACAGCTAATGACAAGCTTCGGCTTTGTAATATTGGTTTCTGTATTGCTGGATATCGGCGCACAATTAAACACATGGCGCATACTTACCATCAGCGAATTAAGAGCGCAGGACCTTGGCAATAAATTATTACCGGGCCTCGGATATTTTTTAATGATACTGGTAGTGCTGGGCGGCTTTGCATTTAACATCGGCAACATTGCCGGCTGCGGACTGGGTGTGAATGTGTTGACAGGTTTAAGTTTTCAGCAGGGCGCCATCATAAGCTGTGTTATTGCACTCGTTTTATTTTGGGTAAGAGAGATAGGTAAGATGCTGGATGTGCTAACACCATTTTTGGGAATAATAAAAATTGCGCTCACACTCATCATTGCATTTCTTGCGCATCCGCCACTGGTACAGGCTGTGCATCATACTTTTATTCCGGAAAAGATAAGCGCTGCTGCCATTGTTACCATTGTTGGCGGAACTGTTGGCGGCTACATTACTTTTTCAGGCGCTCACCGTTTGTTGGATGCAGGCATAAAAGGAAGAGAAAGTATTCCCCAGGTAAACAGGAGTGCGATAAGTGGTGTTTTAATTTCTGCATTGATGCGGTTTATTCTTTTTGCTGCGGTGGTTGGTGTTTTGTCTCATGGAGCAATATTGAATAAAGATAATCCTGCAGGAAGTATTTTTCAGTCAGCCGCCGGACAAATAGGATTTAAAATTTTTGGTGTGGTGTTGTGGAGTGCAGCAATTTCTTCAGTTATTGGTGCATCATATACTTCCGTTTCTTTCTTTAAAACATTTCATCCTGTATTTGTAAAATATGAGCGATGGTTCATTTCTCTTTTTATAATTATCACTACTGTCATTTTTGTATTAATTGGTAAACCAAGACAGTTATTAATTTTAGCAGGAGCTGTTAATGGATTGATTCTTCCGATAGCATTGGCTGTTATTTTAATTGCTGCCACGCAAAAGCGTTTGATGAAAGGTTATCAGCATCCGCTGTGGATGCAGCTTTCGGGGTGGATTGTTGTAGGTGCGATGGGGTGGATGGGATATTTGGCGGTTATAGATATGTGGGGGAAGTTGTTTTAGGGTTAGTTATTCCATCATTGGTTTTTCATTTTTTTTTGTAAAAATATAATAAATAAAACTGCCAAGTACAGGCACTAACAGCACTATCATTAACCAGAATATTTTTCTTTCTCCTTTTAATGTATGGGTTCTGACAACACCAACAATATTTATGAAAGTGAATATTATTCCAAGCCCAACGCCGGTAAATAATATAATATATCCATAGTGTGTATTAGTACCTAAAACAAATATGCCAATTAAAAAAATGATAATACTAATTATTCCCAAATCAAAAATGGGGTTGCGAAATTCTTTCATTAGCGTATGTATTTGCATGCAACAAACAAATGGTATGCCGCATAAATTGTACTTCTTAGGCAATGCTTTTCTTATATTTACTTGTTGAATTAATAGTATGACAAGAGAAGAAAAGTTTATGAGCGAGGCGATCACCCTTTCTCAAAATGGGGTGAGGAGTAATGAAGGCGGCCCCTTCGGATGTGTGATTGTGAAAGACGATAAAATTGTTGGCAGAGGAAATAATAAGGTCACTTCTTCCAGCGATCCTACGGCTCATGCTGAGATAGTTGCGATAAGAGATGCCTGTAAAAATCTTAATGCTTTTCAATTAGAAGGTTGTGAAGTGTATACTTCCTGTGAGCCTTGCCCAATGTGTCTTGGCGCCATTTATTGGGCAAGGCCTAAAGTGGTTTATTTTGCCAATAGCCGCCAGGATGCTGCTAATATTGGTTTTGATGATTCAATGATATATGAAGAACTGGGAATTGATTTTGATAAGAGAAAAATTCCTATCATTAATTTAGGAAGAGAAGATGCGCTAAAAGTTTTTGAAGAGTGGCTAAAGAAGGAAGATAAAATAAAATACTGAATCATTTTCATCAGCGGTCGTTTTTCACCTTAATAATTTCCGCAGCAATACTCACAGCAATCTCTTCAGGTGTATGGCTTTTAATCTGGATACCAATTGGCGAATGAATCTTGTTTAGTAATTCTTCATCTATTCCTTCATTTCTGTAATCCTCAAACATCTTTTCAATTTTCTTTTTGCTGCCAAGTAATCCAAAGTATTTAAAACTCTTATCCAGCAAGTATCTAACAGCAATATCATCTGTACGGTATCCGAATGTCATTACCACCACATAATTATTTTCTCCGGGAGGAATAAGTTGTGCTAATTCAGAATAATCTTTCACTATCGTTTTCTCATGAACAAAATTATTTTTTTCTAACGTATTCAATTGTGCTCGCTCTTCAAATAAATGAATATAAAAATCCATTTCTCTCATCATCTTTGAAAAAGCCAATGCACAATGCCCGCCACCAACAATGTATAAATGATTTTTGTAACCGATTTTTTCTGAATAATTCCAGTCTTCCTCAGTCTTTAAGTTAAATTCAAAATCTTTTGCAGGCAATGTATCTTCAAATAAAAGCCCTTCAGGTGAAAGATGCAGTGTTCCATTTTTGTTTTGTTCAAGAGAGGAAATTAAATTTTTAATATGAGAAATGTCTTTTTCATCAACCCGGTATAAAAAAATTGTTTGTTCTCCCGAGCATATCATCCCACTTTGATTTTTTGCCGCAGACTTATCATGTATCTGCTTTCG
>JALYYX010000044.1 GCA_030946075.1 Bacteroidota bacterium
GAATACAGTTATGAGGTGGAACATGATCCAACAACTGACAGCGATTTTCCTTTTCCGCAGTTTGATAATTATGATTGGTATTTAAAATTAGGTTCATTAAAAAACGTAAATGAAAAATATTTTCACAACTCTATCCCTACCTGGAACAATTTTGTAAAGCATCCCGGCTATGATGCTTTCTGGCAACAAAATTCAACTTTAAGCTATGTGAAATATCCGCAAATACCGCAGCTGCACGTAGGCGGATATTTTGACCAGGAAGATATTAACGGGCCTCAACTTATGTACAATCACATGGAGAAAAAAGATTCTTTTAATAGAAACTTTATTGTACTGGGCCCCTGGAACCACGGACAATGGGGACGATTTAAAGGTGATAGTCTTGGAAAGATTTCTTTTGAAAAAAACACAGGAGAAGATTTTAGAGTATTGCAAAAAAAGTGGTTCAACTATTGGCTGAAAGGAATTGGTGATGGCAAGTTTAATGAAGCAACCTGTTTTCAAACAGGAAATAATGTTTGGAAAACTTACAACACATGGCCGCCCAAAGAAGCAACCATAAAAAATTTATATGCTGCCGAAAATAATAAATGCTCTTTTAGTAAACCGCTTAGCAAAGGCTCTGTTAGTTATGTGAGCGACCCTGCCAAGCCTGTTCCGTATCGTACACTACCAATTGAAGCAACCTACGGCCCGGGAAGCAGGTGGAAACCATGGCATGTGGAAGATCAAAGATTTGTTTACTCAAGGCCGGATGTGGTAAGCTTTACAAGCGATTCATTAACCGAAGATATTATTGTTACGGGAAAAATTACTGCACATATTTTTGCAGCCACTACAGGTACAGATGCTGATTGGATTGTAAAATTGATTGATGTGTACCCAAACTTTGATGCAAAAAATTTATTGATGAGCCAATACGAATTGCCTGTGGCGATGGAAGTTTTTAGAGGAAGATTCAGAAAGAGTTTTGAAAAACCCGGGCCACTAATTCCAAATAAACCTGAGGAATTTGTTTTCAGTCTACATGAAATAAACCATGCTTTTAAAAAGGGCCATAAATTAATGATACAAATTCAAAGCACCTGGTTCCCAATCATAGATCGTAATCCACAAAAATTTATTTCCAACATTTTTGAGGCAAAAGAAAGCGATTTCATTAAAGCCACTCATACAATTTATTTCACTTCGCAATACCCTACTCATATTGAATTACCTGTAATGAAATAGCAAGTCATAAATTGTATATTTGATAAAGACTATAAGCTTATGAAGAGATCACTCCAAATATTTCTTCTTTCTTTTCTTTTACAAAATGTATGCAATGCACAGTTTAAAAAGCAATTGGATAGTCTTTGTATAGTATGCAATCATATTACTTCCGATTCTGAAAAAGTAATGGCATTAGGCAACCTTGCCAACTTATATTATACATATCAATTAAACCGGCAGGGTGATAGTGTTCTTCATGACCAGCTCCGAATCGCAGAATTATCTGACAACAATAATTTTATTTTACTGGTATTATTTAGCGATGCGCTAACAAACATAAGCCCAATGGCAAGTGCCGAAAGCTTTGATAAAACAATTTCATTTTTGCAAAAGGGAATTGATTATGCAAAAGCGCAGAACCTCTATGATTACATAGCGCTCGGTTACACCAGGATGGCAAATGTTTATCGCAAACGTGGCCAGACTGATAAAGCGCTTTACAGTGCAACTGAATCTTTACAATTTTTGCCTAACGTAAGTTCAGACTCTATTAAAACAGTGATTTATCTTGAATTAGGTAACTCATATGTTGCACGAGGTGAATCAGTTTCTGCAGTTAGAAATTTTAATAATGCTTTTGATATTGCTTTAAAAATAAAATCTGTACCACTGCAAAGTGAAATTTATCACTGCTTTGCTGAAATGTATTTTGTTTCTTTAGACAACAAGGATATTGCAAAAGATTTTTTAAAAAAGAGTTTAAAACTGGATAAAGAAAATAATTATTCAGAAGGGCTGATAAGAGATAACTATGACCTTTCAAGAGTGACAGACGAAAGATCTTACTTAGACAAAGCAATACTGTTATCTGATTCAATTCATTACAATAAATTCATATTGCAGGCAAAAAGATTAATGCTTACGTTTTATTATGTAGTTGAAAAAAACAGTGATAAGGCATTAAAATATTTGCAGGATGATCCCGACCTAAAAGAAAGTTATGTAAATCCGGGAATGGGAATTTATTATCAAACCGTAGGGCATATTTATTATTATTCAGACAAGTATGATTCTGCTCTTAATTATTACAAACTTGCAGAATATGATTTCATAAAAAATTTTGATGAGAGTCGCAGCAGGTACTTGTTTAAACAAATAGGTGATACTTATAAAAATTTAAATGATATACCAAATGCCATGGCTTATTATTTAAAAGCTTTATCACTAAGTAAAAAAATGAATGATGCAAAATCTATTGTTTCTATTTCTAACTTATTGAGCACTTTATATGAGCAGCAGGGAGATTATAAACAGGCATTCACTTATTCGCAACAGGCAAAAGAATATAATAATGCCTTAGAAAAATTATCAAAAGCAAGAGATATAGCGTTATTGGATGTGGACAGAGAGAATAGAAAACACGAAGATGAAATGAAACAGGAAAGGCAAAAACAAAACAATAAAAGAGATGTTCAATACATGCTCATCACTATTTTTATATCGATAATATTTATTGTAATGCTGGTAATAGGAATGTTCCCGGTATCGAAACTTACCATTAAAATGCTGGGATATTTCTTCTTTATTTCTTTATTTGAATTTATTGTGATGATTATTGATAATAGTTTTCTTGCCAATATGGTTCACAATGAGCCATTGAAATTATGGCTTATAAAAATTGTTTTAATTGCCTGCCTTGTTCCCCTGCAGCATTATCTCGAACATAATCTTATTAAATTTCTTGAATCAAGAAAGTTATTGGAGGCAAGAACAAAATTTTCGTTTAAAAAGTTGTGGGTGAAAATAAAAACACCGGCTCCTGCAAATGAAGCCGGCGTTGAACAAGATACTGCAGTGTTATAAAAATTCTTCGATGAAGGATATTTTATTTTGCTGCGCAACCGCCTTCAGGCGGGGGACAAATTGTAACAAAATCGTAATATTCAGGATCTCCTACTAGTTGAGTAGTTGTTACTCTTACAATCCAAGTTTTATAATTTTTAACCTTACCCTTTTCTGATGCGGGGTCAATACCTCTTTTTTCGCAATAGCGGGCAACATCCTCATCAGTTTTATATCTGGCCTCATAAGTGGTAACATTATCCATTCCATATCGGCAAATAAGTTTGTCAAGTATTCTGTTTCTTGCGTCTTTAATTTTCGATTTATTATATTTTGGATCGCATGTTGCACAGGCAGAATCTTTTATCATGTCTTCTGCATCCTTATTGTCTGAAATTTTCCAATAAGCTAAATCCACAAATATACTACAAGCTTTTGCATCATCTAAAGCCACCATAGAATCTTTTAAATCGTTTACGGAAACATTTGTGGAATCGCTTCGCAATTCATTCTTGGGTTTGTCACTTGAAGTTTTGCATGCTAATAAGTAAAGTAAAACAGTAACCAACAAGAGTATTTTTTTCATGATTGTAAGTTTTGGTTACTTAAATATAAATTCTTTTATAAAAAGAAAAAAATTATTTATTCGCTAATGGTTCTACAGTATATCCTTCTTTTCTTAGTAAATTAATTAACCCTTTTTCTCCTACAAGATGCCCTGCTCCTACTGCTACAAATACACTTTCTTTGCTCATAATATTTTTTAGTTGTACAACCCAGTTCTTATTTCTGTTCGTTAATAAAATATCTTCATATTTATCTGAACCGAATTCACTTTTAGCAAGCAGTTTTTCCATAGAGGATAATTGCTGAGTTTTATATTGCATTACCATTGTGTCAAATTCTTTTTTATAAATAGAAAAACTATCAATATTTTTTAGTAATTCTTTTGCCTGCCATTCGTAAGGTATACTGTCAAACACTGAGGCCTGGAACTGCATTGTCTCCAAACCTTTTATTTCTTTTTTATCATTTTTTGCAATCTTCATCAGTTCTTCTTCAATACCTGATGCATTTTTACAATTCATCATTTTTGGATAAAGCATTGCAACTAAAAAATAGGGCTTTATATTTTGGAACATCATCATTGGAGTATGCAGCGTGTCAGTAAAATAGTTTTGTATTTTTTTATACTCCTCAACTGTGTAAAGATCTTTAAGTTTTTTTCCATCTTTCATATTCATAAATAACAAGCCACTTAGCATTGTGGATGGGTCGTCCATATCTAATTCCATATAAACTTCATCAGAATATTTGAGCGTATTTTTTAATTGCTCACTAAAATGAATATCATCTTTACACAACAAATGAAAAGTACCAAAAAGATAACTTGGTTTTTTTAAGTCTTTACCTGAAACCTGCCATAGCAAAGAATTATTATCAATCGCCTTTTTAGCATCAGGCTTATTATTCTGCGACATACATCCGTAGAAAAAAATGCAGCAGCTAAATATTATAATAACGGGTTTCATGCAATTAGGTTTAGTGTAAAATTAGTTGAATAGATATTAGTGATTTAAGTGGAAGGTTGCAGTCATTGCTTTTATCATTCCCTGCGGGCTCCATTGCCCGGGCACTATCATTCTGCGAATCGTATACAAAGGTTCTGTAGAATCTCTTTTAGTAGATAAAATAAATGCAAGTTTATATCCATGATCTTTTAATACAGGAATGGATTCTTTATTCCATAAGCCGAATGGAAAAGCAAAATATTTTACAGGCTTGCCTGTTATGGCTTCCAATCTTTTTTGGGGCTTCACCAATTGCGTATCCCATGTTGCAGTTGTATATTTTGTAACCATGTGATGATCCCATGTGTGCCCTTCAATTGCATGCCCGCTATCTGATAATTGTTTTAATTCCTGTTCGCTCATATATCTTGGCCGGTTAATAGTAATTGTCATAATAAAATACACACCTTTAAAACCGTACTTATTCATTTCTGTTGCGCCGATAGTATATTGTTCTTTATCATTATCATCAAAAGTTAGCATTATTGGTTTTGCCGGAAGCGATGCGCCATGCACTAAATATTCATACAAATCATTTGGGAGAATGGTTCTATAGCCACTATCATACAGTGTTTTCATTTGCGCTGCAAATGCCGCCGGTGTTACTTCGTAGCCCATTAACCTGCCGCCGGCAGTAAAATTTCTTATATGGTGATAGCAAAGAATTGGCACTTCTTTTTTTGAAAGAATTGTTGCAACATCTGCTGCAGCTTCAAGTTTGTTAGAATCGGTTTCATTATTATCACCATTATTATTTTTCCTTTTTATTTGATCAGGTGATGATGAACATGCCGATAAAAAAAATAAAATTATAATTGCAGAAAATATTTTTTTCATTATCAAAACAAGGGATTTATTGGTATTGAATGTAGATGGGTTTGGGAATAAACTTTACTAACTCTTCGGGAGTAAACATTATACGATCTCCTTTTTTAAGATCATTTTTATAAAACAATTTAAAGCCGGTAAACTGTACGGGCTCTTTAAAAATATACCGCAGGTAAGTTGAGCGTTTTAAAATTCTGTCGCCCCAACCATCCATATCCATTACTATCTGTACTTCAGGCACTTTTTTTATTTTTTCATACTCTGTAACCATTCCCTGTGTAAAGCGATGAACAATTAAAATTTTAGGGGGAAGATTATTTTTCTTTACAATTTGCTGTAAAAAATCTACAGCAGCATTTACATCATCAGAATTAAAAGTCCCGATCTTTGTTCCCGGTATTTCTCCATTTTTTAATGAGAACTCAGGATCAATGCCTAAATGCACCTGCGGCAGACTTAAATATTTTTCCAGTTGCGGTACTTCTTCTTTCACTGTACTATGGCCAACCTGAATATCAAGAAAAACGATTGCATTAATTTCCTTTGCCCATTTTATAACAGTATCAATCTGAGCAAAAGGCATACGCATCCTGTGTTTGCCATCTTTTAGCGGCATACCTTGTGCACTTACAGCAATGTAATGCAACGCAGGCATTATAGGAAGTGTGCTATCAGCAGCTTTCCATCTGCGTATCTCGTATTGCAATCTTTTAAACATAGAATCTTTGGGAACCTCACCTAAAATTCCCATTCTTTTTGAATAAAGATTTCCGTAAAATGCAACAATGCGATAATAGGGTAAAATGGCTCCTGGCAAAGGATAGGGAGCTTTTACCGGCCATTTACCGCTTGTATCACCATTGGCGAAGAGCTGTAATAATTTATTATAAGCAACTGTATCAATGCTTTTCACCTGTTCATTACCCTTTGAAGAATTACCAAAAGAATTATTGCCAGCCGCACTTTTATTTTTACAACCAACACTAAATAGTATTAAAACAATTATTGCACTTAAAATGACGTCCTGTGATTTTTTCATCTATCGATATTGTATTTTATTTTTAAAATTTTATTATACTGATACGGCACTCTCTCCGTACATCTGCTCTTTAAATTTTAGAGAGGGGGAAGGAATAAATTCTCCCAGTTCTAATTGATCCCACTTATTATCAACAGCCTCAATTGTTTTATCATCAGCAACAATAATATTAGGCCAGTCTCTTTGAAAATTATCAAACTCTTTTGTTTTTCTTGTTCCATCAAATCCCATGCAGGCAACCAGTTGCCCGTTCTCTGTTGTTCGCTCAAATAAAATGTGATCTCTTTTTGGATCAAGGTTGTTGCAAAGCCGCCACAATGCTGTTCCCAGATCATTTGCATCAACAGTGTGCTCAACATATAATATCATTTTTATGCCTTCAGTTTCTTTCATTTCACAAATTGATTCATGTAATTCTCTTATGTGATTTTTTTTATTTTTCTCAACAGAAATAATTAAAGCCGGAATTTCTTTTTTTAAAAGCCAAACATTTACGCTGTTAATCTCTTTAAAATGTTCCCTAAAAATGATTTCTTCCAATTCATAATTTGTAATTCTGCTTTCATAATTATCTTCTCTTTCTTCTTCAAATTTTGATGTTCCATCAATACACATCTTTCCGCCAAAGCCAAGCTTGCTGCAACTATGATCTAATACATCCATAGGCCCCTGAGAAAAATAAATATCCGATGCAGGATTTAAATTTCTAAAAACATATTTAGCCAGTTCTTCATAATTCTGAATGTTTACATGTTCATCTGCCAGCACCAATATTTTATTGAACATCATTTGGCCGGCTCCCCACATTGCATTCATAACTTTTTGCCCCTGTCCTGCATACTCTTTTTTTATCTGCGTTATAACAAGATTATGAAACACGCCTTCAATTGGCATTTCCATATCTATGATCTCAGGAACCATTGTCATTTTTATTGGCGCAAGAAAAATTCTTTCCGTTGCCTTGCCAAGCCATGCATCTTCCTGCGGAGGAATACCCACAATCGTAGCCGGGTAAACGGGATTTTTTTTATGAGTAATGGCTGTGATATGAAAACGCGGATACCAATCGGGCAATGAATAATAACCGGTATGATCACCAAACGGCCCTTCCCAAATCAGTTCATCATTCGGATCAACATAACCTTCAATAATAAAGTCTGCATCAGCTGGAACTTCAATACCAGGTTGTGAAATACATTTTACAAGTTCTACTTTTTTCTTTCTTAAAAAGCCAGCGAGCATGTATTCATCAACATTTTCCGGCAAAGGAGCAGTTGCTGAATATGCATACACAGGGTCGCCACCCAATGCAACGGCAACAGGCATTATCTTGTTAAGCTTTTTGTATTCATTAAAATGCTTTGCTGAAACTTTGTGCTTATGCCAATGCATGCCGGTTAGTATTGGAGAAAAAATCTGCATCCGATACATACCTACATTCCTTGAATTTGTGTTTGGATCTTTTGTATGAATAATAGGAAGTGTAACAAATGCGCCACCATCTTTTGGCCAGCAGGTTATTACAGGAAGCTTAGTAATATCCGGCTCTTTCATTATCACTTCCTGGCATTCTCCTCTCCCGTTTTTTACTCTTGGCATCCATGATGCAAACCTGCCGAGTTGCGGAAGTAATTTTAATTTGTCAAGTATATTTTCTTTTGGAGAGGAAAGTAATTTAAAAAGGTCTTCAATTTCTTTGGCAACATCGTTTAACTTTTTTACACCAAGCGCCATGCACATTCTTTTCTCACTGCCGTAGGCATTCATCAAAACAGGGTAATCATATCCTGTATTCTCAAATAATAAAGCTTTACCTCCATTACCGCTTTTACTGATGCGGTCGGTTATTTCTGCAATTTCTAATGTAGGATCAACGAAAGTTTTTATTCTTATTAGTTCTCCCTCTTTTTCTAATGCACTGATAAACTCCTGCTGATTTCGATAGGCCATTAATGATAATTTCTTTGCAAAGGTAAACCAAAAGGAGAGGAAAATTTTTGAATCATTAATAAACTCTTGCGGGGCAACCTACTTTCGATCTTTTATTTGCAGGGCCTCGCCATCTGTCATTAATTTCTCCGGCTGCAGGTAATCTGTATGATAGTGTAATGCCAGTAAAATAATACCAATCTTTATTTTTAGGTTCTCCTCGTTTTGTAAATTCAATAGGATAAGTTGCAGTTTTATCTATTTCGCCACCTCTGAAAGCCAGTTCCAGCGCCTTATCACCACGATTAGCCAATAACAGATTAGGATCAACATAAGTTGTGCTTACATCATCCAGATAATCAGTAAATAATTTTCTTAATCCCACTTCTATTCCAATTTTAAGATTCTCAGTTAAGTCATATTTTATACCGCCACCAAATGGTATAGCAAATTGAGTAAGGCTATACGGTTTTCTATCCTGATAAAACCCCTGCCCTTCTGTACTTAGCGGTTGTAAATAATAGGTATTACCAGAAGTATCTTTTGTGTACGGGTTAAAATGATAAACCGCAATGCCTGCAAAAAAATAGGGAGAGAATTTAATATTTTCAGAATTAAATAAATAATATTCACCTGCCAAATGCAATTCCTGAAGTGAGGTTTTGAAATTTAGATTTCTAAAATAAACCTTAGGATTTTTTTTATCGTCAGCAGTAAGCTTTGCAAAAGTTATTCCTGTTCTCAAAAAAAACTTATCAGAAATTTGATACGAAAACCCACCCCCTATTGCAAGCCCCGGTTGTGTGAAAGTGAAAAAATTAGATTGCAGATCACCTTCATAATTGGATGTACCTAAAAATAAATTAAGACCTACCTTTTGAGAGAAAGCGATGTTGCCAATAAAAACTAAAATACAAATAAAAAAGAATTTTCTCATAAAAGATATAAGATAAGCGAAGTATCTTTTACAATAATAATACCATTATGTTTAATAATATGTTATAAATAACATGAAGAAAAAATTCAATTTAGAAATTATAAAAAATTTTTTAATTTAATAAACTCTGGTTGGGCAACCAAGTTCGGATTGGTATTTTCCAATTCTTCCACTACCCCCAATTCTAAAAGATGCTGTAAGTGCTGTAAAATAATACCAGTCTTTAAAATTTGCACCACCCCTGTTATCGCCTGTTGGATAAGGGGGGCCGCCTTTTAATTCATAACCACGGTAGGCCAGATCTACAGCTTTTGAACCTCTTTTATCTGATAAAAGATTAGCCGGAATATAAGTTGTGCTAACATCATCAAGATAATCAGTAAATAATTTTCTTAACCCAATCTCCATTCCCACATGAATGTTATCGCTTAATGCCAGCTTAATACCACCGCCAAAAGGAATTGCAATCTGGTTTAAATTATATGGTTTTCTATCTAAGTAAAAGCCCTGGCCTTCTGTACTTAATGGCTGAAGATAAAAAGTGTTTTGAGATGTATCTTTTGTATAGGGATTAAAATGAAAAACTGCTACACCAGCAAACAAATATGGTGAGATTGAATACTCATCCAAACTGCGAAAATAATATTCCCCGGCTAATTGAGCTTCGGTAATTGCTGTTGTAAAATTTAAATTTCTTACCCTTGTTTGTGGATTGAGTTTATCATCAGCACTTACTGCGGCTCTTGAAAGAATTCCTCTTATAAAGAAATTATCGCTTATTTCATAAGAAAGGCCAAGCCCAAATGCAAGTTTTGCCTGGTTAAAAGTATATCGTTTGCTCTGCAGATCGCCATAATAGTTGGCAGCACCTATAAAAGTATTTATGTGAATTTTTTGTGCAGATGTTGTAATAAATAAATTACAAATAAATAGAAGGCAGATAAAGGATTTCATGTTGGATTAAATTTATATCTCATTGCAAAATAAATACCAGCTTAGAGATAATAACTACATGTTTGAACGAAGAATCTTATAAAATATTGTTTTATTTTTGACATAAATTTTTCGGGATGTAGCGCAGCCCGGTAGCGCACACGTCTGGGGGGCGTGGGGTCGCAAGTTCGAATCTTGTCATCCCGACTGAATGAGAATTTTGCCCCTTTTTAATTAGAGGTGCATTCTTATTTTTATCAAAATCCTTTGCCAGTAAAGAGATTGCTTCAAAAATTGAATTGGTTCTTGAAGTTCGAACTCTATCAATTTCTTTATTGTATAGAATGCCGTCAGGAAATACTAACTCTTGTAATTTTTTCTTATCATCAAAATCGCTCAAAGCCCATATTTCACTGATATTTTCAGCTAATTGCAATCCCTTTTCAATCATCTTTTCAAGGTTCGAACTCGTGATGCTTAGTGAGCTGAATTTCTCTTTTAAATCCTCTTGCTGTACTTTATAAATGTTTAAATATTTATCGAATAATTCTTTATTAATTTCTGCATCAATAAATCTAACTTCTAATTTTTCAATCTTTTTCGATATTTCGCTTAGCTGCCTTTTTATTGCTGCCTGTTCGTCAATTTGATTTTTAATTTTTTATTTATTTCAAGAGATATTGCCTTTTGCAATTGTGAAGTATGGTCTTTTACGAACTCAATTTTTTTTAATTCCTTAATGAATAAATTATTCAGGTGTTTAGCAGTCACATTTATACAAGTGCCAGTATGCCTCGTTTTATAGTAATAGATTCCTTTTTGTTTATACCCTGTAAATGGCGAAAGTGATTTCTCATCTTTGGCAAAAGTTTTTAATGGAAGTTCAGGAACTTTAAACTTCTTAGGTGTTCCTTTCGAAGAATTTTTTGGGATGATGTTGGTTGCTTTAAAAAACAATTCTTCAGAAACCAAAGGAGGGTGATGACCTTTGTAAATCTCATTCGGAATAAGAGCATTGGTAACATAACCACAATAGAAAACATTTGATAATATTCTCGTAAAGCTTTTATAATGGATGGGGCATCCTAACAGATTTAATTCCTTCACTATTTCCTTATCTGTTAATCTTGCTTCTGCTTTCAATTCAAAGGCTTTTTTTAAAAGCTTGCCATCTTTATTGATAATGTATTTATGGTTTTTAGCTTTTTCTTTCTTGTGAAGATTAGTATAGCCAAATGGAGTAGAATTAATCCAATAGCCTTGTCTTAAATTTTCTATCATTCCAGTTGTGCTTTTGTCTCTTCTTTGGTCATTATCAAACTGGCTGAACATAAGCATTATATTTTTCTGAAACTTTCCTGTTGGTGTTGTTGTATCAACTTCCTGTGACACTGCAATAAGCCTGATTCCAGCTTTTTGCAATTCTTCAGTAAGGAAAGCTGCATTTGCTCCGCTTCTTGAAAAACGGTCATAGGAATAGACTATAATTGCTTCTGTTGTTCTTTCTTTTTTTGCATATTCTATCAGCTTTTCAAATTCTTTCCTTTCATCTGTTTTTGCAGATTCAAAAGTTCCACCGAAATATTTTTTTATAGGATAACCTTTTTTTAGACAATATTCTTCACAGAATCTTTTTTGCGTTTCAAGACTTGTGTTATTATCAGCCTGTTCTTTACTGCTGACTCTTGTATAAATGACTGCACCCTTGCCTTCCCTCAAAGGCTTTTTATCTGCCTTTTTTATAAAGTCAAGTAACCTGTTATCAATATTTTTAGTTTTCATTCTTATAATTTTTTAATAAGTTGTTTACAATGATTTCGGCAAATGAGTTGATCTGTTCAGTTGCTGATAGATTACAATTGTTGCCTGATTTTAAGTTTTTAAGTTTTTTTATTTTTTGTTCGTTGTTTACATTATTTTTTTTCGATAATAATTCTTTGGAAAACATGATTGTTTTTACATGCTGGCAATTCCAAACAAAATCTGCAAATTGCCACTTCCTGTAATTGGCCTGACAGAATCAGCACCATAAAGTGTTTATTATAATTTAATAATATCGGTTTGTTCATAATAAGATAGCTTCCCGTCACTATGTTTTAATTTTATTTCCTGAAATTCTCCTTTTTTTAGAATACGGGATACTTTGTTAATAGCTTCTTCAGGAGCAATAACTTTCGTCAAATTCATTTGAACAGGCTTGTCATTGTTAAATGTAATATTGATTTGTTTTATACCTCCAAGACGAATTTTTTCAATTATTTCCTTTTCTTTTTTGTTTAAAAACCCTAATAAATATTCATTGTCATAATTAATATTTTCATTGGAAAAAAAATCATGAAGGATTTTCCTAATATTGATTATGATAAATGACGAATTTGTTAGATTATTTAAAGCTTCCTGATTTGTTTTTCTCTTTTCATTTTCCATATCCTGTAATGCCATAAAAGAACATTCATTCTTTTCATCAATTACAAGACAAACATTATGATTATAGATTAATACCTGCAAAAGAAGGATAGAAAAAGCACTGATTTGTAACTCTTGCAAAACTTGTTTCCAAATTTTTTCATCAATGTTTTTTTTCTTAAAAACCTGTAATACCGCATCTTTATTTGCAATTTCTCCGTCAAATGCGCTAATACTATTTATAAATAGTTGTTTGTAGGTATCAATCTCTTTATTGAATATTTGGGTTTTTAAGTTTTTAAGTTTTTCGAGCGATAAACCAAAATTTCTTAATTGGCTTATTATTTTTAACCATACAAATTCTATTAGGCTAAATCTTTGCCATCCTGTTTCTGAATTATCATAAGGTAATACGCTATGTTTATTCCAGTTAAACAAAATGTTTCTTTTAATATCAGCTTCATTTATAAAAAATTTCCTTTCAATCAGTTTTTGATATACTCCGCTGTTTACAATGTCACCTTTTGCAATTGATTGCTTTAATGACTTTTCTGAGATATTATATTCTGATAATTTAAGCATAAACGTTATTTAAAGATAACGTTATGTTTACGATTATTGCAAAAAAAATATTTATTTTGTAGATAAAAATAAATTTAAGAAAAACAAAATGAGACCGTCCCGAGTACGTCCCAAACCATTACTAACTCCATGAAAATAAATAAAGTAGAAAAATATAGGAATTTGCAAACACTATGACCCGTTGCCAATCGGCAGACTCAGTGTTCGGAAACATGACGAAGTAGTCATTATTGCCCAATGATTATTCATGTTTTGCACAAATGCTGGAAGAATATATCAGTTATGGTGCTACTAAAATAGCAATTCCATTATCAGCTCCCGAATTAAAGACAATTGAGCAAATGCCCATACTCTTAAAGAATAGAGTACAGATAATAGACGATACTTCTGAAAGAGAAACTTTGCATCGTGTCTTATATAATCTTCGAAAGGAATTCGAAGTAAAAATTAATGAAGAAAATGACTATTTACAGTATTCGAAGGGCACCGAAAATAATCAGTATCCTATTGCTTTTAAAAACTCAGCTTTCTTTCTTTTTGCAACATCTAAAATAGTTCCGTTGCTTAGCACAACTTGTCCTCCATCACCCCTTATATATTTTTCAATATAATTTTTGTTAACAAGGTAGGAGTTGTGTATTCTAAGAAAAACATCATCAGGTAACATATCTTCAAAATCTTTTAATGTTTTACTAACGGTATATTTTACATTGTTGATTATGTAAAATTTTGTATAGTTGACGCTGGCTTCCAGGTAAATTATTTCTTCAATTTTTAAAAATTGCAGCCCCTGTGTTGTTGGGATAGCAATGCGTTTAAATTTAAATTTTTCAATGATTATATTTTCAAGCAATAATTCGAGTTGATTATTTGGTTCTGCACTGTTCCTTTTTTCAACTGCCCTGCTAACTGCATTTTTAAGGTCGTCAATTTCCACAGGTTTAACAAGATAATCCAGGGCACTGTAACGGATTGCTTTTACTGCATAATGATCATAAGCGGTAACAAATATTAATTCAAAATTTTTATAAGTTAGTTGTTGCAGCAAAGTAAATCCATTTATTAAAGGCATTTCAATATCAAGAAAAACAAGATCAGGTTTCAGGCTGTCAATAACATTAATTCCCTGTTGCGGATTATCGCAAACAGAAATAATTTTTATTTCTGGGCAATGCTGCAGAATTTTTTGTTTAAGGGAATTTAGACTGCTTTGCTCATCATCAATAAGTATTGCCGTTAACATTGGTATCAATTAATATTATTAACATTAATGCATACTTGAACCATTGTACCTGATGGACTTCCATCAGTATATAGATCTGTAATTGTAACATTTTTTTCATTCCCGTTTTTATTATATAAATGAACACGTTCTGTAGAAATTTCTATTCCATAAGAAATGTGTTCAGGCTTATTTAAGTTTTTTATTTGCAAAGCTTTTTGCCTGCCTACTCCGTTGTCTATTATTGAATACCGGATGGTTTCATTCTCAATTCCTATTTGTACCGATAGTTTTTTATCGTTCCCTTGTTTATTCATTAACCCATGGTGTATGGCATTTTCAATAAAAGGCTGTATAAGCAATGGCGGTACTTTGTAGTCTCCGTGAGTAATTTCTTCATCAGCTGTTAATTCATATTCAAACTTATTACTACAGCGGAACTGCTCTAATTGCAAAAATAAATTCAGCGCTTCATACTCCTTATAAAACGGCACAACATTGTTTTTAGAACTGTCAAGCACAACCCTGATCAATTTCGCAAATCTTGCCAGGTAAGTGGTTGCCTTATCTTTTTGATTTGTCTGGATAAGGTTATCAATTGCATTAATACAATTAAAAATAAAATGCGGATTCATTTGAGCCCGCAAAGCCTGCATTTCTGTTTCGGCAATTTTTTGTTTTAATGCTGATTCATGCTTTATAGCTATTATCCTTTGTCTGAAAATGATATAAATTATTAAAACGGCCAGAAGAAATACTAACGTTTCAAACCACCATGTTTTCCAGATGGGGGGTGTAATAATTATTGAGAATGATGAAGGCTGTGAAGCTGAATCTCCCTCTTCTGTTTTCACACTGAAGGTATAATTGCCTGGCTCGAGATTGGTATAATTTGCGAAATTTTTTGTTCCTGCCTTTACCCAATTTTCATCAATACCGGATAAACGGTACAGATATTTTGTCTGCAGAATATTTGAAAAATTAAGCGCTGCAAATTCAATTGAAAAAAAATTTTGTTTATAGCCTAACTTTATAGTTTTATTTTCCGAAAGAAATGAATCGATAAACACCGGACTGTCAAAGATCTTAAACCCCGTGATGGTAACCTTGTTTGGATAAATACTTTGCCTGGTAAGGCTATCCGGAGAAAAAGAAATAATTTCTGTGCTGGTTGCTGTAAGCCATTTATTATTATGCAGCATTAAAAAATTATCTGATACAAAAGAAGAATTAAGTATACCGGGCTCAATATTGTAAGCAATAATTTTCCCTTCCGGGTTTTTAAATTTATACAAACCATAGTCAGTAGTAAACCATATATCATTTCTTGTATCTTTCTTTATGGCATTTATATTAATTGAAGGCAGCCCGTTAGTAACCGGGTAATTTTTTTTTGTTTTTATATTAAACAAATTAAGTCCATTGCCAACTGTACCCAGCAATAAGGTACTATCGTTAAGTTGTTCGATACCGCGTATTTTTTGATGAGAAACGGAAGCGGGGTCATTTTTATAAGGCCAATCATCAGAAGTATATATTTTTTTTATAGGATCAAATTGCTTAAAGCCGTTATTGGTTCCTATCCAAAAATTTTGGTGGGTATCAATAAAAATATTATATACCGGCGCAGTCGCTAGTGATAAATTTGCTGAAGTATCTCCAAAGGGAAAAAATGTCTTTGATGATTTATCCCACATGGCAATTTTACCATTGTGTAATCCAAACCAGATATTTCCCTGTAGGTCTTTTTGCATACACCTGATGGTAGAGTTTTGAAATTGTGGAGGATGTTCAGTAATAATTTTTTCTCTCACCGGATCATAAATATGCAGGTATCCATGTTGACATCCTATCCAAATTTTTCCATCATCAGCATTAATAAAACTCCACACCATGTTCTTTTCTGAATTACCTTTTAAAGTAATATTTTTTTTAAAATGCAGATCGCTGTCGTATACAGCTATGCCTCCGCCCCATGTTCCGGCCAAAATATCTCCCCGCTTTGTCTCAATAAAATCTGTTATTTCATTTTTGGAAATAGAAGGAATATTGTTCTCCTTGTGGTGTATGGATTGAAAATACTGATGGTAAGGATTAAATATATTTATTCCTTTATCGGTTCCCAGCCAAATATTCTCTTCTTTATCCTGGAAAATGCAAAAAATATTGTAATTGTATTGGAGTCCTTGTTTGTTTTCATCCTCAGAAATTATATAATCAAAGTTATCCTGTTGCAGGTTGTATTTAAGCAGACCTGCATTTTCTGTTCCGAACCAAAGAGTGCCATTTTTATCCTGGTATATACAGTTAACCAATAATGTACCACTGTTATTTTTTATACTTCCCTGCCTTGCCTGTATGTCAGCCAAAGAGTAGGTGATTATTTTTTTTTTATCATGATCATATTTGTACAATAAATGATTCCATGAAGTTACCCAGATATTATGCTGCCTGTCGATCATGACTTTAGAAAATCCGTTGGGTAGCTTTAGTTTGAGCAAAGGATGTTGATCGGGTTCATTATTATCATACACTTTTCTGGTTGTGGCATCAAAGAGTAAAAGGCCCTGATAGGTTGCGACCCAAGTTTGTTTTTGTTGGGAGTCATTAAAAATATTTCCACTTCTTTTTAAACTCGTAGAAGGAAGATCAATCCTATCAAGCTTCAGTTTTTTTGAATGGAAGTCATAATTATAAATTGCATACTCTCCAAGGAGCCAAGGAAGATTATGCCTGTCTGTATAAGTATGGAATTTAAATGATCGATCAGCCAACATTCCTTTTCCACTGTAGGTTATTATTGTATTTTTTAATAGGTCCAGTTTATCCAATGTTGAATTTCCTGAAAACCATATTCCATCCTTATTATCAAAGTATAAACTTTCCACTTCAATAAGTTGTTTGTCATGACTAAGTATTTCATCCTGGTAGTTTACAAATCGGTTACCATCAAAACGCTGTAACCCATTTGCGCTTCCGATCCAGATAAATCCCTTCGAATCCTGGATAATGGAAAGAACTTCGTTATGCAACAAGCCGTCTGATTGGTCAATATGACGAAATATATAATTATTGTTTTGTTGGGATAAAGCAATTACAGCATGGAAAATAAATAAGATGATAAGGCTTTGCTTCATATACTAAGCTACTTAGTTTTAGGATTATTTCAAGTTAGTTTTAAAAACAAAGTAAAGAGGATACACAAATTATGAAGTTTAATAATTGTATATGTTGATAATGATTGAATGGGAGTAAAATATTATTAGATGGGTTCGGTAGCTAGCGGGAAAATGAATATTTATACCGTTTAATCAGTAAATCATATCGCGAAATAAATAAACAACCCATCTTAATAAATATGATAATCACAAAACTCTTAAATATATACATTCGATAATCTAAAAATTGATGTATAGAATCAAAACTAAAAACATAAAAAATAAACTTATGAAACAAAATCTTTCTTTCTTTATTATTTTTTGCAATATCATTTTATTATCGTGCAACAGTACTCAAAACGATGCGGCAAAACAGGCAGAACAAATTCAAAAAACAGTTAAAGCAAACACTCCGGGAACAGTTCCTACATCGGAAAGCGGTTATTACATGAAGGCGAAAATTAATGGAAAAGACTGGGTAGCCAAAGACATGTTACCCAATAATAATGAAGATACAAGACCCATTTTTGGAGAAGCAGATGGGCAAAAGATCAGCTTCACTATCTGGATGCAGCACCCTAAAGAAGGACGCAAGGAAACATTTAAAGAAGGCAATGTGGCTGAGCTTATGGGCTTTGAAGATGTTGCCACATGTGATGCTAAAAAAGGAGAAGCTATCGTTACAAAAATTGATGATCATGCAATAGAAGGTACTTTTTTTATGACCGGCACTTCAAATCAATCAGCTAAAACAATTGAAGTAACTGATGGATTTTTTCGCATTCTGAAGGATAAATAATTTAATGGTAAGCTTTCTTTTTTTTGCAAAAATAATTTTAGTCAATCAAAACTCATAAAATGAAAATTATTTATTCCCTTCTGCCTATATTTTTTTTAATAGCCTGTGCCAATAATGGCACAGAAAAGAAAGAAACACCAGATACAAATTTAAATGGTCAAAATTCAGCGAACGCAACATCGGCGGCAGCAATATCAGCGTCTGTAAAAATTTTAAAAAACGGAAAGCAGGTTGCAGAATATTCGCCTTCAGGGCCGGCTGCAATTACATTAAAAATTTCAGGAAATGAATCGATGATGATAAAACTGAACAGTGCTGATAATGTATATGCTATTTTGGGAACATTAAAGACACCTGCATCAGGAAATTATAAACTTGGTGAAGGAAAGTCTGATGCGCAGTTTCAATTTTTATCCGACGGGAGTTCAAAGCTGCCTACTATGATGAACCTTAAAGGCAATTTACAAATAACAATTACCGCGGAAACATGCAGCGGAACCTTTTCCGGAACTGACAATGTAATGAATGAAGCGTATGAGGTATCGGGTAGTTTTACCAACATTCCTTTAGAAAAAAGATAATCAACATTTTTTTTTCGAGAGAATATAAAACTGAAATTTTATGAAACTTGTCACCCTGGCGATTTTATTTTTGCTTTCAGCAAATATTTGTTCAGCACAATTCTTGAAAAATCTTGGAAAAAAAATAAAAGAGGATGCCGGATGGCAGGTACGCAACAAAGCAGACAATGAGGTTAGAAAAGGTTTAGACAGCGTTTTTAATGCCCCCAAAAAAATTAAAGAAAAGAAAAAAGAAAAACAGAAAAATGCTACCGATGGTTCTAATGATAACAACAAAAATAGTACTCCAAATAAACAAAATCAAAACCCCTCCAGCAATTTAAGTTCATCAACATCCAATGAAAATGACGTGCAGCAAAAAGATGGCTTCGTTACTCTTAATTTATCAGCCAAAACCATATTTACAGGTGGTTCAATTCGTATAAGCGGCGAAAGCATTAAGTATAAAGATTTTAACCAGGTAGAAATAAAAATCACCGGACCATCATATTCAGATGTAAGAAATATTACATTAAATTCAGATGGTAAATATGCCCTGGATTGGGTTGCTTCAAATAAAACCGGGGATTACACAGTAACTGTAAAAGGAAGTGATAAAAAATCAGTAGAATCAACCAAGTTTTCAGTAGCTGAAATAGATATCATATTTGCGGATGATTGGCCAGAAGAGAATATCAGGGAAACACAAAAAGCACTTGATAAATTACAAGATGCGGTAGATAAGGTGGAACCTGGGATTAGTTCAAAAGATAAGGCTGAACTTGAAAAAAAAATGGATGAAGTGAAACAAAATGTCACGGACGTTCTCAAACTTTTTAAAGATTTAAACATAGCAGGAAAACAAATATCGCAATTGGCCAAGTCCGGAAAAAGAATGTCTCCTAACCTTGCCAGTAATTTATCAGATCTAAATGCAAATCTTAATGATCAGGCAAGCCAGATGAAAAATATTTCAGAGGAAGTCAATCATGAGCCCCAGGATAATACCATTTGCGAATATTTAGTAATGGTGAAAGAAGCATGCGCTGCCTTTTTAACTTTTACCAACATTTGGACGAAATCAGTCGGTTCAATTTTAGAAAATATTGCTATTGATAAAGTAGCTCCAAAGGGTGCGGAAGTTATAATGGGCGAGGGAGTTCCAGCTCCTGTAGTGTATATGGGAAAAGAAGCTACCAAGGCTTGGGCTACTGCACAATTTGATGCCCATGCATTAAGTACAAAATTAGGCAAAGGAGGATTTGCGGCTGATATGGTTCAATTTGCTACTGAAACTTTATTAAAAAAGTATTGTGGGGTATTTAAAGGAACTTTTACCCATGATTACAAAATAGAATTTAGAAATGGCATGGGACAAAACTGGTGGACCTATGGAGTTGAAATGAAGGGAGTATTATTTTTACGTTATCCTAAAGGAAGTGGACAGGGAAATACCATTAAAATGAAAGGTAACATGGAAGGAAACGCTACCAAATTCACTTTTTTTGAGGATATAGCAAAAGAAGATGATTTTTATAATGCTGGTAAGGGAGTTAATATGCAAGTAATACCTATTAAAACCTTTACTCCTTTGGCTGTTTCTATTGCTACAAGCCAACGGGATATTATGGACTTTGGCGCTATTGCAAGAGGTCTGGCAACTCCTGCTACTTTTAACTTTGTCGTTGACGCAGAATATGATGTAAATGCTAATGAAATAAAGCTTTTCTTAACCAAGATGCTAATGGATTTTACACCATGGGTTGCCAACCAGTTTGTTTTTCTTATGACAAGCCCCCTGGGCATCCTTATGCCAAGGCGGATGATATTTCCCATACATAAAGCTTTTCTTACATTAGGCGCTCTTATAAAAGAGCATAATAAGTTTGAAGTTGAAAAAGATTCAAAAGGTAATCTTGGTTTTGAAGGAAAATATAACAAGCATATTGGCAATAAAACCACACTAAGAGAAACGGATTTAAACTTTTTTATCAAGGCGGAGAAAGAATAAAAAGAGGTACATACTAAGTGATAATTTAAATGAAATTATTGGGTAAGCAAACTTTAAAGTTTAGTAAGAGAATTTTCAATCAAAATGATAATAAAATAAAAAATGAAATCAGCTTCAATAACAATTAAAGGTTTGGCTTTTTCAATAATCTTGCTGACAAGCGTTTCTAAAATTTATGCACAGGATTGCAAAAATTATTATTATATGTTAAACAATGCAGAAGTGCAGATAACCCTGTATGATAAAAATAACAAAACGAGTGGCGTTCAAAACTGGAAAATAACCAATGTAAAAAAAAACAGGAACAGGTTTGAGTTCTGCGGTGTCCTTAACTTTCACAGATGAAAAAGGAGCGCAAATTGCAAAAGCCAGCGGCCTGTATAAATGTGAGGGAGGGAAGCTGATGGCGGATATGAGTATATCGATGCCACACGATCAGACAAAACCAATAAAAGATGATGAAGTCAATCTGGATCCTTCTTATATAGAATATCCTGCTGCTATGTCTGAAGGTATGAAATTACCGGATGCCCATCTTAATATGAAGACAAATACATCGGGCATATCTTCTAATGTTGAGTTTGATATGAGAGACAGACGGGTAACAGGTAAAGAAAAATTAACAACACCGGCAGGGGCCTGGGATGCATTCATAATAAAATATGAGGCTGTTATAAAAATAAAAATGGCAGGCATTGGAATACCTAAAACTATGATGACTACGGAATGGTTTGTGCCAGGCTTTGGCATTGTAAAAACAGAAACATATTCTAAAAAGGGAAAACTGGAGGGTTCCTCGCAGCTCACGAAACTTAAAAAATAGTCGATCAATTTCTCAAAGAGTATATGAAAGATAACTTATTAATCTTTCATCTTGCACTTGACAGAGAAATAAATGACGATAAGCTGAGTGAGTGGAGTCTGTACGATACACTTGAAGGATTTCTTTTTATAGACAGGCAAACAAACAAAGTGACACTGGTTGAAGCTGGTGAGGATTGAAAGGCGCCGCCATACTTATTTCTATATTGAAATTATCAATGCTTACGCTACTGTGCTTTCAAAAGGCTATTCTTTTAATTTACAACACAAGGAAAATCACAATTCTTTCATGTTTTCCTAAATATTCATAAAACAGAAAAGTTGTTATAACTTCTTGCTAAGTTTAAGCTGAAATTCAAAAAACTGAAATATTAAATAAGTCTCTCAATAAATTATTCGAACTCTGGATGTGTAAGCCGACAAAGCGAAAGATCAAAATCCGCTAAAAGCCAGTAAAATCATTGTTTTACTGGCTTTTTATCCAAAATAATACATAGAAATCTAAATCTTTTGCGAGTTAAACGGTGAGTATATTTTGAATATATCCAATTGTATTATTACAGCATCAGCACTGATTACAACAACCCTGTGGTACTGAGGAGTAGCAATATTTTAATTAAATTAGTGAGTTATGAAAACTGCCAACACATTTGGCAACTGGTTTATCATTCAGGGTAAGATAGAAAACCTTTTATTAAAGCAGCGAAGCAAGTCCATGCTCATTTCTTCGTATTTTGCTCCTTTACAATGAAATTGAAACAACTTTCTTTAAAGCAAGCTCTTAATGATGGGTATCGATTTATTAAGCCTGTGCGTGCAGATATTGAAAAGTTCAAAGGCACTTATTACAATCCAAACTACCACTTAGCAACAAAGGGAAGAACAGATTTTGTTATCCATACGAGTAAAGATGCTTCGCATCCTGCCGGTGTTTTATTTGAGGCAAAGAAACCATCAAATGCGGAAATGATAACAACCTCAAATCTTAAAACAAAGGCAGTGCACAAGATAATGTTGTATTACCTGCGTGAAAGAATTGAGCACCATAACAACGATATAAAGTACATCGTTATCACAAACATTTATGAGAGATAAATTAGTTTATCAGCTCTACGACCTTACACCCGAAGAAATTAAAATTATTGAAGACAATGTAAAAATTAATTAAACAACTTTTTCTATGCCTATCTACAATCTCATAACACTCATCATTGTTTTAACTGCGGTATTTGGTTACATCAATTTCAGGTTTTTAAAGTTGCCCGGCACCATTGGCATTATGCTGTTATCGCTTGTCGCCTCTTTAATTATTATCGGCATCGGGTGGCTGCATCCGGGTTTTTTTATAGAAACAAAAAAGTTAATCAGCACCATTGATTTTCATACTGCGTTAATGAAAGTGATGCTTAGTTTTTTACTGTTTGCGGGTGCCATTCATATTGATCTTAATCTGTTGAAAAAAGAAAGCCTTGCCATTCTTACTTTTTCTACAATTGGTGTTGTCATCTCAACATTTATAGTTGCGGTACTATTCTATTTTGTATCTGCTGCATTTGGCTTGCACATTGAATTTATTTATTGTCTTCTTTTCGGTGCACTTATTTCACCTACTGATCCTATTGCGGTATTAGGCATTTTAAAAACTGCAAAAATTCCTACTACTTTAGAGATGAAGATAAGCGGGGAAAGTTTATTTAATGATGGTGTTGCCGTTGTTGTGTTTGTAACTATTTATGAAGTGATCGTATCCGGCGTTCAAAATGTTTCTGCAGGGCAGGTAGCATGGCTTTTTATAAAAGAAGCCGGTGGTGGAATTTTATTTGGATTATTGCTGGGATACATTGGGTTTTGGATTTTAAAAACTATCGATAATTACATTGTTGAGGTGCTAATAACCATTGCCATCGTAATGGGCGGATATTTATTGGCAGATTACCTGCACATCAGTGGTCCGCTTGCAATGGTGGTAGCGGGTATAATTACCGGTAATAAAAGTATGGAAGAAAACATGAGCGGTATTACAAGAAATTACATTGATAAGTTCTGGCAAATGATGGATGAAATATTCAATGCAATTTTGTTTTTACTGGTAGGTTTTGAAATGCTTATCATTCCATTTAATCTTACGCTTTTATGGTTAGGCTTAATATCAATTGTAATTGTTTTGTTTGCCCGATTAATGGCTGTGGCTATACCCATTACTTTTTTACGCTACAAAAAAACCTTTGAAAAAAATGCCGTGTTCATTTTAACATGGGGAGGATTAAGAGGGGGGTTATCGGTTGCACTGGCATTATCGCTCCCGGTAAATATGTTTGGTGAAGCTTTTGTTTCAATTACTTACATCATTGTATTGTTTTCCATATTAGTGCAGGGGCTAACCATTGGCAGGTTTGCAAAAAAACTGGTGAAGTAAGAATTATAAAACTTAATGAGAAAATATCTTCAGAATATATTAAACCTTCAGGAAAATTCTGATTTTCAAAAAACAAAGTCTACCATTAGCGCAGGGGTTTCATTGCGTGGATATAACTTATGGATATTGATATGTTCAACCGTACTTGCATCCATAGGCTTAGATACTAATTCTACGGCAGTTATTATTGGGGCAATGCTAATCTCACCATTAATGTCGCCAATACTTGGTGTGGGTTTGTCAGTAGCCATTCATGACCGGCAATTATTATTTAAATCACTTAGAGACTTGTTTCTTGCTGTTGTAATCAGTCTTGGTGTATCGATACTTTATTTCTTCTTATCTCCGTTAGGAGAACCCACTCCCGAATTACAGGCACGTACTTTTCCTACTTTATTAGATGTGTTGATCGCATTGTTTGGAGGTATCGCAGGTATTGTTTCAATTTCCCGCCACGATCAAACCAATGCCATACCCGGCGTTGCCATTGCAACAGCTTTAATGCCGCCGCTTTGTACCGCTGGCTTTGGTTTGGCAACTATGCACTGGAATTATTTTTTTGGCGCTTTTTATTTATTTTTTATCAATGCTGTATTTATAAGCCTGGCAACTTATCTCATAGTGAGGTACCTCCATTTTCCTGAAAAGAAATTCTTAAATAAAAAAATAGAAAGGCAATATAAGCTGTGGTTTGGCATAGTAACTTTTATTGTACTAATACCCAGCGTATATTTTTTATATACAGTTTATAAAAAAGAAACAGTTAAAAAAGAGATAGAGAAATTTGTATTAACCCCTATAACAAAACAGGGCAATGAAGTTTTAAAATGGGAATTGATCAATACGGATTCCCTAAAATTGATCAAAGTATATCATTCAGGAAAACAGCTAACAAATAGTTTGAAAAATATCATTGACAGTACGTTGCATAAAAATAATATGGCAAAGTATCATTTTGTGCCCATGAGAATAAATCTTACCAGGGAAGAAGTAAGTGAACTGAGCGAGGAAACTATGCGGCAAATGTTCCAGGAAATGCGGCTGGATGAAATGAATGAACAAAATGGTGAAAAAAATAATTTAGACAGCTTATCGTCCGAACAAATTTTTAAAGAAATTAAAATCGCATTTCCTTTTATTGATACTACATATAATGGCTGGCAGCTTATTCCCGATAGCCTGGGGAAATTTAATAGCATCCCTGTAGTGTATTACAAAACCTACAGGCAAATAAATCAAAAACAAAAAGATCAATTGTATCAATTCATTCGTATACGGTTAAGATCAGATACAGTTCTTTTATTAAAAAAATAATTAATTCAACATTGCAATGAAACAGCAACTCATAAGTGAAAGAAAAAAATTACTTACAACCATCGAAAAAACATTAGAAGGTCCGATGATTTTTTTAGGCTTTGTATGGCTTGTTCTTCTTGTTATTGACCTGATTTGGGGATTAAGTAAAACATTGCAATATACCAGTATTATAATCTGGATCATTTTCATTATTGATTTTTTAATCAAACTTATTTTAGCCCCGGCAAAAGTTAGCTTCTTAAAAAAAAGCTGGTTAACCATTATTTCATTGCTCATTCCTGCGCTAAGAATATTCAGCATCTTCAGGTTTATTAATATACTTCGTGGATTAAGCGGACTAAGACTCGTTCGCATTGTCGCTTCTATCAACAGGAGTATGAACAGCCTTGCTGCTACGATGAAAAGAAGAGCTTTTAGCTATGTTTTTACACTTATTCTTCTAGTAATATTTGGCGGCGCAGCAGGTATGTATGCCTTTGAAAAAACAACTCCCGGGTTTCAAAATTATGGTATGGCATTGTGGTGGACAGCCATGAGAGTAATAACAGCCGGTAATGAATTTTATCCCATAACACCTGAGGGCAGAACACTTGCATTTTTGATAGCAGTATTTGGCTACGCAGTTTTTGGTTATGTTACAGCAACCCTCGCTTCTTTTTTTATTGGCAGAGATGCAGAAGAAAAAGATGCTCCTATTGCCGGAGCAGACGATGTACAGGAATTGAAAAAAGAAATTATGGCACTTACAAAAAGTATCAATGAATTAAAAATAAGATCGGCTTAAAAAATTGTAAGAAAATATTTATTCTTATTGGCATCATTATTTGTGCTGTACGACTAAAATAATATTATGGTTTTACTTGCTGTTACTTTGTGGATGAAGGCGATCTTTTGGGGAATTGTTTCCGGCTCTGCATTGATCATCGGTGCGTTGTTAGCTTATTTTACAAAAGTTCCGAAAAAGCTAATTGCCTTTATAATGGCATTTGGCAGCGGTGTACTTATTTCTGCATTGGCTTTTAATTTAATGGATGAAGCTTA
>JALYYX010000065.1 GCA_030946075.1 Bacteroidota bacterium
CGGGATAACGCAGTGTTTTTTCTTTCATATTTGGAATATGAGGCATGGTAAATAACAATGAGCGCAAACCATCAGTATTAAAGCATTCAAGTGTGCCCACAGTTTCAAAGTTTATTAATTCATTATCGGTCAATGCAGGTTTTATAACCTGTTTACCATTCTCTATAAACCGGGAGGGTCTTGTATACTCTTGAATAACATCTATGGGAGAAAAAGGTGCTTTGTATTCAAAAGGTTTTATTTTTTCTTTTGGCAATCCACCAACCATGCATTCAAAACTTTCTATTTTCATTCTTTCATTGTGGTAACCTAAAATTAAATTGCTCATACCGGGGGCAACGCCGCAATCAACAATTGCTGTAATATTATTTTCTTTAGCAAGTGCATCAAGTTCAAAAGCGTTTTCAGGAAAAAAAGAAATATCCACTACATTCTTTTTTGCTTTGATTACTGCCGCTAATGTTTTGTATCCCATAAAACCCGGCACTGCACAAACAACCAAATCAAAGGGCTGTAAGAGCTGCCGATAATTTTCATGATCGCTTAAATCTGATTTTAAAATTTTTATTTTTGAATTTTTATTTTGCAGCTTTTGTAATGACGCTTCGCTGATGTCGATAGAAGTAACTTCAAAAGCTGTTGAGAGATCAATGGCAATGGCGCTTCCCACCATGCCAGCACCAAGCACTGCAATTTTCAACATGTGATTATTATTTAATTCATTAAAATAAACTATAAATGTTGATTGAATTACTAAATGAAACGGTTAATAAAATATTTGGCATCTAACTTGAACACTTAATAAAAATTATTGTATGAAAAAATTATTGATACTTTTTATTGTTGCATTTGGTTTTTCAGGATGTGAAACGGCGAAACAGGTTTTAGGTTCCATTGGAAACGCTTCCGGAATTGGTACTTTAAGCAATGCAGACATAGTTCAGGGACTTAAAGAAGCACTGAGAGTTGGAACTGATACAACAACTAAAAAACTTTCACTGATAAATGGCTTTTTTGGGGACGATATTATACGAATATTAATGCCTCCCGAGGCACTAAAAGTTGAAAAAACGCTACGTGATGTGGGCATGGGGAAAACTGTTGATAAGGCCATACTTTCTATGAACCGGGCCGCAGAAGATGCAACAAAATTTGTAGGAAAAATATTTTGGAACTCCATTCAACAAATGACAATAACTGATGCGATTGGTATTTTACGAGGCGGCGATTTTGCTGCCACTGAATATTTAAAGCGTACAACAACGCAACAGTTAACTTCAGCATTTCGCCCTGTTATTGACCGTTCATTAAATAATGTAAACGCTACAAAATACTGGAGCGATGTATTTTCTCTTTACAACAAATTCAGTAATAACCCCGTAAATACTGACCTTGGGGCGTATGTTACTGACAAAGCATTAAGCGGATTATTTTATCATGTTGGTTTGCAGGAACAAAAAATACGAAAAGACCCTGTTGCAAGGGTTACTGATATTTTAAGAAAAGTATTTGGAAATAATTATGGGTAGTATTTAGATTCGACTATTAAGATGATAGAGGAACTTATGTTGAAAGGAGCGTCGCCACATCTGGTTATTACTTGCACAGAAGCTGACCAATAAAATTTTTCTCTCAACTAATTTTTTAAATATCAGTTGCTTCGCCGTAAGCCACTGCTGTAGCCTCTTTCAACCCCTCGCTCATAGTAGGGTGGGGGTGAATTGCATTTAATATTTCATGAGCAGTTGTTTCTAATTTTCTTGCAGTTACAGCTTCGGCAACCATTTCAGTAACGTTATTACCAATCATGTGGCAACCTAAAAACTCGCCATATTTAGCATCGTAAATTACTTTTACAAAACCTTCGGTTGCACCGGAGGCAGTTGCTTTTCCGCTTGCAATAAATGGAAATTTTCCAACTTTAATTTCATAGCCTGCATCTTTTGCCCCTTTTTCAGTAAAGCCGACCGATGCTATTTCAGGGCTGCAATAAGTACACCCCGGAACATTGTTATAATCAATTGGATCAGGCTTATGGCCGGCAAGGTGTTCTGCAGCATTGATACCTTCTTTACTGGCTTTGTGAGCCAGCGCCTGGTTTGGGGTGCAATCACCGATTGCATAAATGCCGGGCACGTTTGTTTGCATATTCGCATCAACAACAATTTTTCCTTTTTCAGTTTTTATTCCTAATTCTTCAAGACCAATATTTTCAACATTAGCTACCACACCCACAGCGCTTAAAAC
>JALYYX010000084.1 GCA_030946075.1 Bacteroidota bacterium
TTGGACAGGAAATAAAAATCTAACTTAATATAAAGAATTCAAAAATGTAAAAATTTGTTTGCACATTTTATCCTACTCTTTTTCATTCTCTTTAAGAATTCTTAAAAAATTGCCACCTAAAATTTTACGAATATCATTTTTGCTATAACCACGGGCCAGTAATTCTTTTGTAATTAAAGGATAATCGGTAACTCCGTTTAATTGTTGCGGGGTGGAATTTATTCCATCAAAGTCGGAGCCCAGGCCTACATGATCTACGCCAATTAATTTTACTATATAATCAATATGATCAAACAATAAATGGAACGGGGCTTTCATATCTTCTACTTCATCTTTGTATTTTGCGTATAAAAAATCATTTGCGAAGTAAGGTTCTGGATTTGCTTTCAACAATGAATCTCTTTCAGCTTTATGCTTTTTATTAAATGCGGCATCCTTTCTATCATAATTGCTATCTAAAAAACCTGAATAAAAATTTACATGGATAACGCCGCCGTTTCTGCCAACGGCTTTTATCTGATCATCTTTTAAATTTCTAAATGCAGGGCTTAAACTATACACACAACTATGAGAAACAAGTATGGGTTTGGTTGATGTATTTATTGCATCCCAAAAAGTTTGCTCACCTACATGGCTAAGGTCTACAAGCATTCCAATCCTGTTCATGTGGCGCACTAAATTTTTACCGAAGTCATTAAGGCCTTTGGGTTGATGCAAGGTTCCCTTTGTTTCCTCCATTGCGGAACTAGCCCAAGGAGTAGAATTGTTCCATGTAAGCGTTAAATATCTTGCGCCTCTTTTATATAAACTATCTAATTTATTCAGATCATTTTCAATCATGTGGCCTCCCTCAACACCTATCATTGCAGCCAGTTTGTTGTGATGTACGGCTACAGATAATTGAGCGGCACTCTTTACAATTGTAATTTTATCGGGGTGGCGCAATGCAGTTGCGTATAAAGTATCTATTTGTTTATTGGCATAACTAAAAGGATCTTTTTGATTTCCATCGCACCAAACAGAAAATATTTGCACATCAATTCCGCTTTCTTTAAACCGCTGAAGGTCAGAATGTGTTTTCCCTCTAAGATCCTCATCAAAACTATATCCTTTGCCAAAACATTTTTCAAGAATATCATTATGCGTATCTACAACTATGGCTTTATTGTGCAATTTTTTGTAGGCCTTTGTTTCATTTTGAGCGAAAGATATTTGAACAATAAAAAAAGAAATGAAAAAGAAAAACTTATTAAGATTTATCATGCAAAATATTAAGTCATTAAATTAAAACATTTTATTTACAATGTTTCTTTCTTAATTAAAAAGATGTGCACTTTAATGCAGCAGATAAATTGGTAACTTGCTGTAATGAAAAAAATATCTTCTTTCTTACTTTTAATTATTCCCCTCTTCGTGGCAGGTGTCCTCACCTGCCATTCCTGAATTAATTTTTTTATGCCCTTTGATAATGTTCTCCCTTGATGTCCTCACCTACCATCTCCTCAATTAATATTATCTTGACGAGCAATGTCAACCCCTTTTAAATATTCCGGAGAGCGAAAAAGCTTTCAATCATTTAACGAAGTTTATTTCTGGACTTCAGTAATAAAGGATTGGAAACCCTTGCTAAACAATGATGCAATGAAAATGATTATTATACAAAGTTTTCAATGGCTTGTGCAACATGAATTGGTTTATATTTATGGATATGTTATAATGCCCAATCATATACACCTATTATGGGAGCAACTAAAAATGAATGGCAAAGAATCTCCGAAAGAAAGCTTTGAAAAATATACGGGGCATATGTTTTTAAAAGCGTTAAAAACACAGAAAGAAAATCTGAGTGGCTATGCAACAGAACAAAAGGATAGAAATTATATATTCTGGCAAAGAGACCCTTTAGCTATTTTAATTAGAGATAAAGAAATGGCAGGAAAAAAAATAGATTATATGCATTACAATCCGCTTCAGCCTCATTGGCAATTATGTAATGATCCTGTTGAATATAGATTTTCATCAGCAAAATTTTATGAGAGCGGGTTAAATGAATTTAATATGCTAACTCATTATAGAGACAAAATGTGATTGAGGGATGGCAGGTGGGGACACCTGCCAGGAAGGCGGTGATTGAGGGATGGCAGGTGGGGACACCTGCCAGGAAGGCGGAGAAAATTTTATGAGAGCGGGTTAAATGAATTTAATATGCTAACTCATTATAGGGATAAAATATGATTAAAGAATGGCAGGTGAGGACACCTGCCAGGAGAGGGGGGCGTAGAACGCACGGTTACAAAAAAGGCCTTTTATTCTGGTGCTGGAACAGAAGTCCGAGCAATTGAAAAAGGATTTACTACATTAGGGCAAACACGAGCAGGACAGAATTTGCTTAAGTTGACAAAGGACATGCCGTATAAGTATAATTCACAAGCATATCAAATGTGGGGACGCTTATCAACTCAATGGGCTAAGGGAGCTTCAGGAGAAGTTAATGTTTTTCTAAATGGTACACCTCATCCCGAAAGTATTTGGTTAAATTATGAATTGCCTACATTGCTTAAAAACCCGAATGTGACAAATATTATTTACCATTGAAAATTTATTGAATATGAAACATAGGTCTGAAGAAGATTGGAAAGAAGGGTTTGAACAAGCGGCAGATTTGTATATAAATGAAATTAAAAAGCAACCAAGCGATGAAATAATTGCAGAAATAAGAAAATTAAATAATCCCTATGATCCAAAATGGGTCGCAATGTGGTCAATTTTAGGAGAAAGAAAGGAAAGAGCTATTGGCTTTAAATTAATTAATATTCTAGAAAGCTATGATAATGCTGCGAGCTTTATTAAACGTGAACATTGTGTGCAGGCAATCTTTAAGATACTTGAAATAAATGATTTTGCTTTAAGCATTTTAATTACAGGCCCAACTAATGACTTTAATCTTAATTATTTTAAATTAGGGATCAAGTTATTGAAAAAATATTCCTCGTAATCAGACACTTCTTGATGACTTACCCAACAAATGGAAAGACCTTTCAAAAGAAGATGCAGCAATAAGATAAATTATTACCCTATACACAACAATGACAACGCAGGCCACGGCATAAATGATTATCGCTTTACATAAGAGATTTTAATACACAGGCTTACGCTTCTTAATAAAAATATCCTGAGTTTGCAACTCAGGATTTGATGAGAGCCGCCTTTGTTTTATTTCTTAAATCGATATGCTTTAATTTTTAATCCGTAAGCGTCTAAAAAAAATAAAGTATCCTTAACTACATGAATATTTTTAAAAATCGCTTTCACTTCAGGAAGAGATATTACTACATCCCTATTTAAAATTGTATAAGGAAATGCAGCTGACCGATCATAATAATAAATTGAATCCATCCTAAAATCCCAAACAGGTCCATCTTCTGCTAATCCGCCCCATCGCCCGAGTAACTGAGCTTTCAAAGAATCACCATAGTTCAAATTAGTCTTTACACTATTTTGTTCATTACAGGCAGCAAATAATATAATGATTAAAAAAAACGACGCTCTCATAATAAATTTTAAAATACGTTGATAATAATTTCAGTTTTAAATGCTTTTAATTATATGGATGTAAATAATCTGGTGCAAGTTTTTCTTTTGGAAACGTATCCTTTGCAGGTTTTTTTGTTGGAGTAAATGTTCCATCACCATTCACATGTAGGGTTTGACCTATACCTCTATCATAAACATTATTCCCTTTTTTCATATATGCACGGTCGTAAACAGTCGGAGAATTCTTGACTTCGATAAACCTATCGGAAGCTGGTTTAGAACTATTTTGATCAGAATCCTTGAATTTTTTTGGTGCAGAATTTCGTGCTCTTTCAATAGTATTTTTATACAAACCAAAAAGTTTGTTCGCTAATTCGGGGTATGCCATAGGGTCTTTTAAATCTGGTTTCAATTCTTTTATACCCATTTCAAACATATCCATCATATCATCTATACTTTCAGGTTGTCCGTCTGCATCATCTGAATGAACTGCTCCATCTTCGCCTTCCCCATGTTTTGAAGTAAATCTTATTCCCCCTCTTTTCGCTTTCGATAGTGGCACATTCGGGTTTCTTATTGAATTTTTTACAAGTGTATTATCAGGAACATTTTTTAATACTTTTAAAAGACTTTGCGTACCTATTTTTAAGGCAGCGTTTCCAACACCTAATGCAGCTTTCGGTGCAGCAGTTTTTACAAAGGTAAACGCAGAGGAACCTGTTAATTTTAATGTTCCTGTTAAGCCCTTTTTTGTAACTATGTTCCATTCTTCCAACCCATCCATATCAATATTTGCTATTGGTTCGTTGCCTGCATATTGGTATGGAGTGTAATGAGGATAATCATCTGTTAACGGATCTAATTGGGGGAACCTTCCAATCTGCGGATCATAATTACGGAAGCCATAGTCGTACCAATCAAGGCCTGCTTCATCTATTAGTTCCTTATCATTATAAAAGTTCTTATTGTCAATATTGCCTTCATTCAGGTCTGGTAGTTTCCTAGAACTGATTGCGGCAATCTTTAACCCGAAGGAATAATAACTTCAGTTTATAATATCAAAGAACTCATTTTATAAATGTATGAAATTTTGAGATAGAAGACAACGGCGAATACCTGCAACGGCTTAAGTTACTCCAGACGTTGGCAACGCAACAGATGCAATGCATTACAATTCTTTAATTCTTCTTCGACGGCTGGAAGTAAAAATACCTTTCCCTGTTGAGCTAATTCTTTTATGCCCGATTTTGTAAGAACTTTTTGGGTAAAGGGTATAATAAACTCATTAAATAAATTTTCTAATTTATCCTTACGATTTACATCATCAATTGTTTGATCGAAGTCAAAAATATCTTTATCAAATTGGTTTTTATTTGCATTTATGTGTCCAATAGAGCTTTTTGCTAAATCTTTATTTTTCATATATTTTTTACCAAAAGCACCTTGAATAAATATTTTAATATTCATTAAATAAAAGTCCCCAAAATTAGATTTTTGTAATTCAAGCACAGCAATACATTCTGTTGTTTCCTTAAACCAACTTCCGAACGCCTTTTCAAACCCATATTTATGAGCTATTTCATTAAAGATATTTTTGAATTCTTTACTGTTCATTTTAATATGTATCTAAAACTGTCTTCCACTTTATTCCTTTAAATTCTGGCACTGTTTCTAGTTCACTTTTATATTTTAAAAGTTGCTTTTGTCCTAATTTCATAGCTCTTGGATTACGAGGTTTTAACTCGTAAATTGTCCCATTCTTAATATCTAAAAAGTCTATCCTTTTTCCGCTTGGCAATCTAAATTCCTTTATTCCTTCCGCTGCAGCTTTATAAACTTTGTGCATTTCTTGCCCAAGTTTCAACGTAGATTTAGTATAATTTGCTGCATTCGTTAGAACTTCTGTTCCTTCAGCAATTTTAGTAATCTCAAAAACTTTTGTAGCAGCTTTAATTTCGCCGGCACCTATAAAAAGTTGGGTTACATCGCCAAAAACATTTCCCAGTATATTGGCTCTTTGATTAGCATTGCCATTTTTAAACTCCTCAAGTTTTTTGGTGGCGGCACGATAAGGTAGTGTTCCTCCTACATCTGGCTGCATCATTAACTTGCCTACATTCTTCAATGTATTAGTCGGGTGTAATACTGCATTACCTAAACTCGTAACCGTACTCCACAAACTCCTTCCCACCCCGCTTAAAAAACTTCCGGTAACTGATGCAGCTTTTTGGCCACCTTTTATAACCACCTCTTGCAAAGTTTGCAATTGATTAAAGACCTTTGTTGCAGTTCCAGCTTCTAAGCCATCAATATCAATATTAGCTATAGGTTCATTACTTGCATATTGATAAGGCGTTAATTCAGGATACTCATCCGTTAAAGGATCTAATTGTGGGAACCTTCCTATTTGCGGATCATAATTTCTGAATCCGTAATCGTACCAATCTAAATCTGCTTCGTCAAAGAGCTCTTTATCATTGTATAAATTCCTGTTATCAATGTAACCTTCATTCAGGTCTGGTAGTTTCCTAGAACTGATTGCGGCAATCTTTAACCCGAAGGAATAATAACTTCAGTATAAATATTCAAAGAACTTATTTATAAATATATAAAACTTTGATCAATCAGTTTAACCGCATTGCTGAACTCCCTGAACAAAATAAAAGGGTTGTCTCTATTCTTATTCATGCCTTTCTCTTTCAACAAGGAGATGAAGCAAAAACTGGCGCAATAAAAAAATCTTTTGATTAATAAGGCAAGTTGTTGCCGTGAAAAAATGTGTTTAAATACCATTGTAACAAAAATCTTTGTAAAGGGGCAAGATGCTAACACAAAGCCATGCCTCGACTTGCGCTATTGGGAGACAAAGCGGGGCAACTCTTATTTAAAAATTTTCTCAACATCAGTTATCAATAGCCTAATATTTGTATCTAAATTATTTACTTTGATCACTTCAGAAAGAATATATAATTTAGAAATAAAAATTTCTCTTAAAAATTTGTAACGACCTATATCTGATATATTGAAAAAATTATCATCATTGATAATTACAGGTATTCCAATTGACTTTTCTTTTTTCCTATACTCTTCAATTTCCTTTAAGTTCTTTTTTAAATGAGGATCCGGATTAACATAAAACTGGAATAATATTAATTTTAAATTTTTTCCATAAACTGGATATTTTAAACTTTTTAGGATATCGCAAATTCCTCTATCTCCCCACAGATATGTTCTAAATATTCTTCCTTTTTCAAAAGCAATGTTTCTATGAGCTTCATCAAGTTCAGCATTAGTTGTTGTGGATACATAACATCCTAATATTTCGTTGTTATCTTTCACAGAAATTATCTCTTTATATATTTTTCTACAATCCTGGCAGGTGTCCTCACCTGCCAGTTCCTAAATTAATCTTTTATGCCTTTTCATAATGTTGTGCTTGAGTTTGTGTGCAAGGTGCACCAACAATAGAACAAAGATTATCATAAAACACTAACTCATTAAATTAAAACATTTTATTTACAATGTCTCTTCCTTAATTAAAAAGATGTGCACTTTAATGCAGCAGATAAATTGCTAACTTGCTGCAATGAAACAAATATCTTCTTTCTTACTTTTAATTATTCTTTCTTTTGTATCCTTTGCACAAATAAAGCCATTTCGCTTTGCGTTTTTATCAGATACACACATTGGTTCTCCTGATGGTAAAGCTGAAGAAGATCTTCAACGAACAGTACGTGATATAAATATTTTACCAAACATAGATTTTGTTGTGATAACAGGCGACATTACCGAGCTTGGAACCAACGAACAAGTTATCAACGCTAAAAAAGGGTTTGATAGTTTGAGAGTAAAATATTACATCATACCCGGCAACCATGACGATGGATGGAGTGAAAGTGGCGGAATAAGTTTTGTAAAAACTTTTGGCAGCGACAGATTTACTTTCGATCATAATGGCATTCGTTTTATTGCCTGCGCATCCGGCCCTTATGTGCGAATGAGTGATGGTCATATTCCCATGGATGCAATGAACTGGATGAAAAAAATTCTTGATACAACTTCTGCATCTATGCCGGTTATTTTTTTAAACCACTACCCTATGGATAACCAAATGGATAACTGGTATGAAGTGATTGACATGTTTAAAAAGAAGAACACCATTTTGTTTTTATGCGGCCATGGGCATACGAATAAAGCTCTTGACTTTGAAGATATTCCCGGAGTAATGGGACGCTCAAACCTCCGTGCAAAACAACTTGTAGGTAGGTATAACCTTGTTGATGTAAGAACAGATTCAATAATATTCACTGAAAGAAATCCTGTTACTTCTGAAATGAAAGTATGGACAAAAGTAAAAGTTGAACAGCATAATTATGATCTTTCGAAAAATTTTGCAAGGCCTGATTACAGCATCAATGCAAAATATCCGCAGGTAAAAGCAAAGTGGATGTATAGTTCAAATGCGAATGTTATCTCTACACCTGCAGTAATAAATGATGAAGTTATTTTTGGAAATCAAAATGGAATTGTTACAGCATTATCATTAAAAAACGGCAAACAAAAATGGACATATAAAACCGATGGTTCTATATATTCTTCGCCGGCTATTCATCGTGATAAAATTGTATTTGGAAGTGCAGATGGTTATGTGTATTGCATAAATGATAATGGCAAAGAAGTTTGGAAATTCAAAACTGAGGCTGCAGCTTTGAGCTGCCCCACAATTGAAAATGATGTTGTTTACATAGGTGGAAGCGATCATAATTTTCGTGCGATCAATTTTAACTCAGGTAAAGAAATCTGGAGCTTTAATGGCCTTGATGGCCCTGTGGTAAGTACCCCTGTTTTTTATAAGAATGATATAATCTTTGGTGCGTGGGATACCTATCTCTATTCATTAAATAAAAATACAGGAGCATTAAACTGGAAGTGGAGCAATGGGTCAACGATTAGAAATTATTCCCCTGCTGCATGCATTCCTGTTATTCATGATGATATAATTTTTATTGTTGCACCTGACAGATATTTAACGGCAATTGATGCAACAACGGGAAAAACCTTATGGCGTACAAATGAATCAACTGTGCGTGAATCCATAGGTATATCGAACGACGGAAAATATATTTACGGTAAAACAATGAATG
>JALYYX010000106.1 GCA_030946075.1 Bacteroidota bacterium
CAATTAGAACTGGAACAGGAGCCTGTTCAGTTTATTACTGTTCAGGGCCCAAAATATTTACAGGAATCACGCAATGCCCTTGGTAAATATCTAAATGCAAATGCTGATGACCTTGTGTACGTTACAAATCCCACTTATGCTGTAAACATCATTGCTAAAAGCTTTCCTCTAAATACGGGGGATGAAGTATTAGCAACAGATATTGAATACGGCTCTTGCGACCGTACATGGAATTATTATTGTAAAAAAGCCGGAGCTGTTTATAAAAAACAGCCTATTCGTTTTCCTATTGAAAGTAAAGAAGATTTTATTCAGCAATTTTTAAAAGGGCTTACTTCAAAAACAAAACTCATTTTTATTTCGCATATTACCAGCAGCACAGGTTTAAAATTACCGGTAGAAGAAGTTTGTGCCATAGCAAAACAAAAAAATATTCTCACTTTCATTGATGGCGCTCATGCACCGGGACAAACACCGGTAGATTTAAAATTATTAGACGTTGATATGTACACCGGCGCTTGCCATAAATGGATGATGACGCCAAAAGGCTGTTCATTTTTATATGTAAAAAAAGACTTGCAACATTTGTTTGATCCGCTAATAATCAGTTGGGGTTACGAGGCATTATTTCCATCGCATTCTCAATTTTTAGATTATCATCAAACGAATGGTACAAGAGATTTTTCAGCATTTTTAACTGTTCCATCGGCAATTGATTTTATGCAAAAAAATAATTGGGAAAAGGTCTCTGCAAACTACAGAAGAATGGTTAAAGAAAATGCTCCGGAACTTTGCAAAACTTTAAACACCAAACCCATTGCTCCCATAACAGATGATTTTATTTTACAGATGTACAGCGCAGAACTAAAAACATCTGAACCGGAAAAACTTAAACAATATTTGTATGAAAAATACAAAATTGAAATTCCGGTTATGAGACAAAATGATAAGATTTATCTCCGTTATTCATTAAACGCATTTAATACCCAGGCAGACATTGATAAATTATTTGAGAGCATTATCGAAATAAAAAAAGAAACAAATTTCATCAGCGAATAAAATTACAGCATGCCTACTGCAAAAGAAATTGTAGATCACATGATGGAAAATGATGCTTTCAGCCAATGGATGGGGCTGCAAGTTTTGGAAGTGAAAGAAGGATACAGCAAGGTTAGAATGACGATAAGAAAAGAAATGATTAATGGCTTTGGAATTGTTCATGGTGGGCTTGCTTTCTCACTTGCTGACAGTGCTTTTGCATTTGCCTGCAACAATCGCAATAATGTTTCTGTTGCTCTTGATGTGACTATTACATTTACAAAAGCTGTAAATGTTGGCGATGTGCTAACCGCCGAAGCAAAGGAAATGCACAATGGCAGAAGCACAGGTGTTTATCTTATTACTATTTCTAATCAGGATAATGAACAGGTAGCTTTTTTTAAAGGCACTTGTTTTAGAACAGGAAAAAAATTAATATAAACCATGATTTATGAGATTCATGTGATTTTCAGGAAATAAGATTTTTTCTCCCTCAACCATCAAAACACTTTTATGGCTTGTTACGAATTCAATGGAATAAAACCCGTAGTGCATGAAAGCAGTTTCATCCACCCTCAGGCTGCTGTTACAGGCAATGTAATAATTGGCAAAGATGTGTATGTGGGTCCTGGCGCCGCTATCCGTGGTGACTGGGGGAAAATAATTATAGAAAATGGCTGCAATGTTCAGGAGAATTGTACTATACACATGTTTCCCGGCGTTATAGTTACTTTAAAAGAAGGTTCACACATCGGTCATGGTGCCATTATTCACGGAGCAACCATTGGTAAAAATTGTTTGGTAGGGATGAATGCTGTGGTTATGGACAATGTAGAGCTGGGAGATGAATGCATTATTGGTGCCCTTACTTTTATTAAAGCAGATGAAAAAATTCCTGCCAGAAGTTTGGTGGTCGGCAATCCATCTAAAATAATAAAACGGGTAAGTGATGAGATGATGGACTGGAAAACTGAAGGCACAAAATTGTATCAGCAATTGCCAAAAGAAATGTTTAAAAACTGGAAAGAATGCGAACCCTTGCGAGATATTCCTGATAATAAAATTCAGGATGCCGTGTACAAAACATGGAATGAAAAGAAGATCCAATAGACTTATGAAATATATTTTTTTAAATTTATTTTTATTATTCACAATCACATCACAGGCACAAACTTTCAATGGTGTATGGGAAGGATTATTTCATACTGAACCCGATGCACCCGATAAGAACCATTCTTTCTTTGTTCATCTTGAATTAAAAGAAAACGGTAAACAGATAAAAGGTTTCTTTTACAATGCCCCGGATCATTATGCTGCCGATGTTAATGCAATGCCGGATGTGTCTGAAGAGTCTCCAAAAAAAATTTACTTTCCGTTAATGAAAGGGTATCAGCTTTCCGATAAATTAGATACTGATGCCGGCGATCTTTTTTTTGAATTTGATGAAATATTTTATTTACTGAATGACACTACACAGTTTCTGTATGGCAAGTGGTTTCCTACAGGATACCGATCTCCACGCAGTGATGGCGCAATCGGTGCTTTTTGGGTAAGAAAGGTTGACACTTCTGATAATGCTATCATAAAAAGAGCCATTGCTAAAACGGATAAGCCGAAAACAATAACAAAAAAAGCAGTATTAAAAACTTATGAAGAAAGAAGAAATCTGATAGCAGAAACTTTTATCTCTCACGAAAAAGAAGTAAACCTTGAATTTTATGATAATGGTGTTGTAGATGGAGATATTATTTCTGTGTATGTAAATAATGAACCTGTTTTATTGCAACGAAAATTAAATCTTCAGCCAATAAAACTTAGTGTTCCTCTTGAAAAAAATAAGGAATATACTATAACAATGTTCGCAGAAAATCTTGGTATCTATCCTCCCAATACCGCTGTTATGATAATTAATTCAGGTTATGTAAGAAAAACGGTTTTTCTTTCTGCGGATCTAAACAGCAATGCATCTGTAATTTTTAAAAGAGAGTAGATACGGATATTATTATTTTTTCCATACTACTTTATAGTTTGTTACCTCCTGAAAAAAGTCTTTTAATTTACCATCACCTTTCCCCGTAATACCTCCATCCGGCGAGCCCAAATACTCACAGTCACTGTTGTACACAGGGTTAAATTGATCGCAGCATCCGGCACTAAAATAAAATACTGCAGCACCTCTATAACTATATTGAATAACTGATGTTGGTTGGTTATCAGTTGTATTACTTCTTATAGAATCCAGCTTACTTATCATACGCGGCGGCATTCCGCTTACTCCTTTTGTTCTTTGATTTTTGTTAGCAGTGCAGGAAAGAAATAAACTTATAAAAATTATATAGAAATTTTTGTTGCTCATCTTTTTTTACAAAAGTAAGCCCTAAAAAACTTTTGCGACCTTTACCAAAATGGAAAGAACAAATTTTGTAGACCAGATAAAAATTTTTTGCAAAAGCGGACATGGAGGTGCAGGTAGCAAACATTTTATGCGCAACAAGCTTACAGCTTATGGCGGGCCTGATGGCGGAGATGGTGGAAGAGGTGCTCACATTATTCTGAAGGGAAATAAAAATTTATGGACATTATTGCACTTACGTTATTTTAAAAATGTTTTGGCAGATGATGGGGGCAATGGAAGTAAAAATAATTGTACGGGCAAAGATGGGAAGGATATAATTATTCAGGTGCCATTGGGAACAATAGCAAAAGATGAAGAAACCGGAAACCTGGAGGCAGAAATATTAGAAGATGGACAGGAAATAATCTGGCTTAAAGGAGGCCGCGGAGGATTGGGAAATTCAAACTTTGCAACACCCACCAATCAGGCTCCCGAACATACCCAGCCGGGGGAACCCGGCGTAGAAGGATGGAAAGTACTCGAGCTGAAAGTATTGGCAGACGTAGGTTTGGTAGGTTTCCCCAATGCAGGAAAATCAACATTACTTTCTGTAATTACAGCTGCTACTCCCAAAATTGCAGACTATGCTTTTACTACTTTGGTTCCGCAGCTTGGTATGGTTGAATACAGAGATCATAAAAGTTTTTGCATTGCAGATCTTCCGGGAATTATTGAAGGTGCAGCCGAAGGAAAAGGCTTAGGCCACCGTTTTTTGCGGCACATTGAGCGTAATTCAGTTTTGCTTTTTTTAATTCCTGCAGATAGTAATGATCATAAAAAAGAATTTGAAATTTTAGTAAATGAATTAAAAGAATACAACTCTGAATTGCTTGATAAGAAATTTATAATTGCCATAAGTAAAAGCGATATGCTGGATGATGAATTAAAAGATGCAATTGAAAAAGAATTACCTGGAAATATTCCGCATATTTTTATTTCATCAATTGCGAATAAGGGTTTGGTGCAATTAAAAGATATTTTATGGAATGCTTTAAATGAAGACAGTAAACCTAAAAAATAATTTTTATGAATTTTAAAATAATTTTCATTGCTGTGTTCTTAATAGCCGCTGTTACAAATGTTGCTGCTCAAAAAAATATTGTAACGCTTATGATAAATGGAAAAAAAATTGGTGAACGAACCATTGTTGATAGTCCGGCAATTATTAATGTAAATAAAATGAAGTATAAAAATATTTCTGATATATCGGTTATAATAAAGCAGGTTTCTGTTAGTAATATATTTAAAAGAAGTTTGCAAATAACTGATGATGATGAAACTCAGTTGCTTTCGGTTAATGAAACAAGATCAAAACATGGTGTTTATAAAATACCAATTGCAGGCATCAGACAAAAAATAATGGATCAAAAAATAATTAAAATTTTTTTGGCAGAGGATCCTGCAAATCCCATGATGATGGTGAGATCCTCAAGAAAATTATTGGCAGAATTGCATTTAAAATAGTTCATGAGCCGCAAGATCATCTACTTTATCAATCCCGTTTCAGGTACAAAGCGAAAGCTCCCTATTGAAGAAACAATCATTAAAAAAAATCTTGAACGAAATATTTTTTTTGAAATATTTTTTACAAATGCTGATGGCGAATATCCCTGGCTGATGGATAAAATAAAAAATGAAAATTTTACTGATGTTGTTATTTGCGGCGGCGATGGATCAGTAAACCAGGTAGCATCGGCATTGCTTGATGTGGAAGTTAATATTGGCATTATCCCCATAGGTTCAGGAAATGGATTAGCACTCGCAGCAAAAATTCCCCGTGATGTAGATAAAGCATTACAAATAATATTCTCAGGTACTTCATCTTTTATCGATGGCTTTTTTATAAATGATAAATTTAGTTGTATGTTATGTGGTGTAGGTTTTGATGCTCAGGTTGCACATGATTTTACTGCACAAAAAAGTCGTGGTCTTAAAACTTATGTTCAGCAATCAGTAAAGAATTTTATAAATGCACAGCCATACCAATTTGATATAACTATAAAGGAAAAAACATTTGCTGCTGAGGCATATTTTATTAGTGTGGCCAACGGAAACCAGTTTGGAAATAATTTTACAATCGCTCCAAAAGCTAGCCTGGATGATGGTTTGCTTGACATAGTGGTTGTAAAAAAAATGAGTAAGGCAAGAATGATATGGGCAGTTCTTAAACAAATAAGATCAGGAGAATTGCAAAAAGAAGTAAGAAATTTTCATGAGAAAGAAGTATTGTATTTTCAGACTGATAAATTAATCATTCACAATCATCACTTAGCACCTTTGCATATTGATGGTGAGCCTGCAGAAACGGATAAAAAGTTTAAGATAGAAATTCTACCTAAGGCGTTTAAATTAATTATGCCGTAATAAAAACATTGTTATTCGTAAATTAATTTTACAGAACAAAAAATTTCAAAAATGATAAAGTCTGCACTTTTAATTCTTGGTTTAACTTTAGTGGTAAGCCAGCACTCATCTTCAAATTACCTTATTATAAAGAAAAGAAAAGTCGTTATAGTTTGGCAGCCATCGCACCAAACTGATACCGGTAAAGACTTTAGTGAGGCAGCAACCTGCGGTGCTATAGTAGATGCGGCAATAGCTTACAGTTCTCCGGAACAAAATAATTTACGCTTAAAACAATACAAAGTTTGGAGCTTAGGCAGAACTGATGTACATCACGCAGATAGCGGAAGTAATACCAAAGCGGAACATACAACTGCAGTAATTGATGGGAAAATTTCAGGCTATGCTTATGAACTTCAACAATCAAATAAAAAACATCCCGAAGTTTTTATTGCAGTGCATAATAATGGTGGCACTCGGCGGCATGCCGTGTGGGGATACATTCACTTCGGGGATAAGTATGAGCAACAAAACCGTGTACTGGCAGGCAGGTTAGTAAAAGCAATTTGTTCAGCCACCGGCATGGAAGACCGTGGTGTATTGCTTGATAGTACAACCGGCAGAAATGATTATCGTTGCAAAACCACAGGCAAGCTTTCATTTTACAGCCTCGATGAAAATATAAATATTGCACCGTATCGCTTACTGTTGGAAATTGGCGATAATGCCGCCAGTCGTGATTTTCTGCAGAATCCTGCCAACCAAAAAATAATTGGTGAGGCAATTAAAAAAGAAGTTGTAAAGTGGTTAGAAGAAAAAAAGAATGATTAAAATAGAAATAATTCTTTAAACCTTCGGGGCATAAAAATTGTAAGATATTTCTCTCAATCATTAATATGAAAAGGTTAAACAATCTTCTTACTTTTTTATTTTTAATAATTTGTGCTGCCATACTTTTCGGATGTTCCAATACAAAAAATTTAAGCAATGGGCAAATTACTGACAGGGTTTCCCTAAGAAATATGATAGAATCACATGACTTTGTTTTTATCGCTCAATCTGTAAATGCTGTTGGTGTAAGAAGAAGAGATTTAACATCGGGGTATCAAATATCAATATCAAAAGATACCATTGTAAGCTATCTTCCTTTTTTTGGAAGAGGATATACTGCACCTTTAAGCCCTACAGATGTTGATTTTGATTTTACATCTACAAAATTTTCTTACTCAATAACACCAGCCAGGCGGGGATGGAATATTTTAATAAAACCGATGGATCAAAGCTATCTGCATGAATTATATTTCTGGGTTTTTGATAATGGATATGCCTCACTTAATATAGTAAGCATTAACAGGAGTTTTGTTTCATACGATGGCTATATTAGCGAAAGAAAGAAAAAATAATTACTGATTAGCTGCTGTTTCAAGTGGGCTATTAAATCCGCAACTGCAGGCCTCAAAAGTTCTTAAGGCTTTCATTGTGCTATACGTTTTTTGGCGGGAGTGGTTTAGAAGAGAAGTGAAAAAGGTAAGATGATTAGGTTGTTTTATATTTTTATCAACCACAGCATTTAGAAAAATCTTTTCAAGAATCTTTTCTGAAATATCTTTTTGTTTAACTACTCTTATAATTTTACCATACAAGGCAGGCGCATATTTATTATACAATTGCTCAATAGCAGCTCTGTCCCCATTTAAAGATTGAGCGCTTTCATTAATTTCTTTTATTAAAGCTTGCATTGTTAATCAAATATAATATTTCTTTTTACAAAAATGATTTTATAGCAGCAATTGTTTCTTCAGGTGCGCTCATGTGCGGGCAATGGCCTGTGGCTTTAAGCATAACCATTTTATTGCCTGGCGTATTTTGTTGAACGTATTCTCCCACTTGCTGCGGAGCAATTATATCTTCAGAACATTGCAGGGTAAGGCTTTCAACCTTAATTTTTGAAAGGTCTTTTCTGTTATCTGATAAAAATGTTACTCTTGCAAAAGCCTTTGCAATTTCAGGATCGGTTGAACAAAAGCTATCAGTAAGTTCATTCTTTAATTCAATATGTTGGTGTTCTCCCATAATTTTTGGGGCCATCGCATTCGACCATGAGATATAATTATCTTCCATTATCTCAAATAAATTATCCAGGTCTTCCTGCTCAAATCCTCCTGTATAATCTTCACAGTTAAGGTAACATGGGGAAGGCCCGATAAATATTAATTTTTTAAAAAGAGAAGGCTCTTTAATAGAAGCTAAAGCCCCGATCATACAGCTTACTGAATGGCCTACAAATACTGCATCTTTTATATTAAGTTCGTGGCATATATCAAGAACGTCTTGTGTGTATCCGTCAAGATTTTTGTAACGATCTTTATCATAAGCAGAAATATCTGATTTGCCGGCTCCAATAAAATCAAAAAGAATAAGTTTATAATCTTTTACAAATGCAGGTGTAATTCTTTTCCATGCATTTTGATCGCAACCAAAGCCATGAGCAAACAGCATTACCACTTCGCCTTGGCCAATTATAGTAACATTATTTCTTTGTAAAATATTTTTCAAACGAGTATAATTTTAAGATAAAGATAAAACATCGTTTTGTAGTCCCAAAGGTTCAGTTATTGAACATTGAAGTTTTTTATTTAATAGATTTTGAGAATTTCATTAAGCAGTTTGGTTCAAAAGTAACACAGCTTAACTTAATTTATCCCTCTACAGAAAATGAGTTGAGAATTGAACTACAAGTGAATCGAACTCATCTAACTACAGATAGCATACGGCCTTAGGGCGATATAAGAGAAGTGTTATTCTATTATAAATATAATAATTAATAAAAAAAGTAGCGGTGATAATTATTGATTAAAACCATTTTCTCTGATGGGCGAGATTCATTATCTGCGCTTTGGAATTTACATGTAGCTTTTTATAAATATTTGAGATATGCTTGCGAACAGTAAGCACGCTTATATTTATTATTTCTGATATCCGTTTAGCATCGCATCCACGAATGGTGTGATGTAATATTTCTTTTTCTCTTTCTGATAAAACAGCATCTACTTCACTAATGTTCGACGGCGAGCCTGCAGAATAGGTAACCTTACCTAGTATGTTTAAAGCTTTTCGGGCAATGGCAGGGCTCATAGGGGCACCACCATGTTGCAGGCAACCTTCAATTGCATTGTAAAGTTGTGTGGCGCTTTCATCTTTAAGTAAATAACCGCAAGCTCCGGCTTGTATAGCCTCAAATATCTTATCATCATCATCAAAAACTGTAAGTACTATAAAATTGATGTGAGGATAAAGTGGCTTTGCAATTTTAATGGTTTGTATTCCGTCAAGTCCGGGCATTTCCAAATCAACAAAAATAATTTGCGGATGTTTATTGAATGGTAATCCTTTTAATTCCTCAAGGCAGTCATTTCCATCTGTGGCAAAAAAAGTTATCAGCAGGTTATCGAATAATTTTACCTTTTGGCTGAAAGTATTACGATTAATAAGCTTATCATCAACTATTGCTATTAATATTTTAGAAGTCATGGTGCAAATGAAGTTAAATATCTTTGTTAATCAAATACTCATTTTGTAGTAGGCTAGCCAGTAAGAATGATTTGTGTTCCATTCGGAAATTTTTTAATGGTAGATAGAGTAAAGCCTGATTCGGTAGCTCTGCTTTTCATATTGAGGAAGCCATTACCCTTTTTTAGGGTATCGATATTTTTTATTCCTACACCATTATCTTCAATGATAATTTTAAAAACTTCATTACAGCTTATAGTAATTGTGATTAAGTTTCCATTGCTATGCCTTGCTGCATTTGTAAATGCTTCCTGCAAAATTCTAAAAATATTTAGTGCCTGTACAGGTGAAAAAGAGATATCTTTTGCAATATTTTCTTCTATTTCCACATTGATATTTGGAAATGCAGGAGTAATTGTTTGGAGATAGACTTTAAACCGATCGCTGATACCGATAATATTGATTTTTTCTTTGTTTGATGCCCAAATTGTATCCCGAAGATTATTCATTAGCTCACCGGCATTAGTCTTTAATGAGATAAATACAGACTCGTCTTGCAGGTTTCTATTTGTTATTATATCGTCCACAGTGGCGATAATTGCTGTGGCATAAGCTCCCATGTTATCGTGCAAATCAGCAGCTATTCTTTTTCGCTCTTTTTCAGCAGCGTTTTTTATGGCAATATCTCTTTGCCTTTTTTCTTCATTTAACAACAGTTCCGCCTTTAGTTTTTGCTTTTTACGATAATTAGTAAAAAGTATATAAATTGAAGTAAAAGAAAAAATTAGGAACGCCATGCTTCCATACAATAAATTATTTCTTTGGGCAATATCCAGTTTTTGTTTTACAATGGTATTTTCTTTTCTTGTAACATCATACTTGGCCTGCATTTCAGCTAATGCAAGCGCAGAGTTAGTTGCATAAACAGAATCTTTTAAAGTGATAATTTTATTTAATATTTCAGCATATTTTTCAGTATTGCCAAGTGCTTTATAATTTTCTGCAAGGGTAGTGTATATAAAAAATAATTTAGTACCTATCTTATATTCCTTTGCAATAAGCAATGCAGAATCGCATACTAAAATACCCTTTTGCGGTTGACCATTATGAGCATAATACAAAGCCAGCTGGCTCATATCTGAAACAATATAAAATGGATCGCCAATCAGTTCTCTAATCCTAATTACTTCCTTTAAAGGATTTTCAGCAAGATTTGTTTGCCCTGATCTTACATATAACTGTGCCTGTATGGCAAGTGAATTTGATAATGCAAAAAGATTTTCATTTTTTCGTGAATAATAAATTGCCTTTTGTATAAAAAAGAATGCTGAATCTTTTTTCCCAAGGTCATTATAGTTTAGTGCAAGGTTGGCAAATAGAATTCCGTATTTTTCCAGTAGAAGAGAATCATTGGTTGTATACAATGCTTTTAAATGCCAGGTTAGCGCCTCTTTAATTTGCCCCATCTCTAAATATGCCCATCCAATAAGCGTTTTACCCTTCATCTGCAATAATGTATCTTTTATTTTTTCCCCACCCACTATTACCTGATATCCCATTGCAATTGCTTCTTTGTATTGATTTTTTCTCATATAGCACCTTCCCTTCTGATTTTGAAGATTTGCCTTTAAGCCGGGATCATTTATTTTGTTTGATAAAAATTGCATGCACATGTTGGCAATGCTAAGTGAAGAATCTATAAGGCCTTTATTTGTGAGAGCGTAGGATTGATAATACATTGCCTTTACTTCGTCATGCAAATCATTATTTTGCTTAGCCAGTAGTTTTAATTTTTCAGCATAAGCCATTAATGTATCTGGATGCAGCGAATACCCCTGTTCACACAAAGTAATAAGTGCGATTAGCTTTTCGTCAGTTGTTTTTGCTTGTAGAATATCTGATTTAAGACGTTCGATAGTTCGTGTTTGTGCACAGCACGAATTTTTTAAAAAAATTATAATAATAACAAATATTATGGAGCATCTAAAAATCACTTAAGGAATAATTGATAGGGAAATATAGAATTACTTTCAATAAAATTATAAAAAAGAATCAGTAGTACTACAAATTGAGTATTGGTTTTAATATTTACATACTACATTTTTGTATGAAAATATAAAAGGCCTGATATCTCCATCCTTTTGAAATTCTAACTTATCCTTTAAATACTTGCATCGAAAGAATTATGATGAAAATTTTTATACTTTTTTTTAGTGTTTGTTTTTTCTTTTCACAATCATCAATTGCACAGATACGAACTTTGCCCCAGGATAGCACTGCTTCAGGCAATTTATCCCCTGCCGGAAAAGTCGATACGTTTAAAATAGTTTCAAATTTTGATGGTCAAATAAACCTTACTTTAACCATTACCAATGCTCAATACACGTGGGTTACTTTATATGATAAGGATACTGCAACAGTATTAAACAGCCAGTATACTGACGGAACAATAACTCTTTCCACAGACGGTTTAGCCGCAGGAACTTATTTTGTAAGAGTATATTCATATTATGGGGACAGAACTCCGGATTATACTCTTAAATATACACTTACACCAGCACCAGTGCCTAATGATATTGAGCCAAATAATAACAAATCACAGGCGCAAACGCTTGCCTTAAACTCCACTACTACCGGCCATGTAGGATATTATTACAATAAACAAAGAGATACAGAAGACTGGTATAAAGTAACTACCAATGCAGATGGAATGCTTCAATTCAAGCTTACTGCTCACAGAAGTGATAATGGCCGATTTGTTTGGGTGTATTTATTCGATAACGACGGT
>JALYYX010000124.1 GCA_030946075.1 Bacteroidota bacterium
AGGAAATTAAATTTTTAATATGAGAAATGTCTTTTTCATCAACCCGGTATAAAAAAATTGTTTGTTCTCCCGAGCATATCATCCCACTTTGATTTTTTGCCGCAGACTTATCATGTATCTGCTTTCGAATCTCTCCTTCTGCCAACTGCCAACTGTCAACTGCCAACTTCTCTTTTGCCATCTCCACAAACTTATGTTCCATAATTCCGCCGCCAATCGAACCTTCCATTTCTTTGTTTGCATTTACGGCCATAAAAAATCCCTGTCGTCCCGGGCTGCTCCCTGAACTTTCTAAAACGTACAATAACATTACAGGAATATTTTTCTCAAAACTGGCAAAGATGAATTTCCAAACAAGACTTTGTTTATTCATCATTAAAGTTTTACATGGTATGTGCGTTAATGACAGAATGTAAGATGCAATTTTGAATAAAGGCTTGTAAATTATTTATTTGTTCAGTAGTTGCAGAGCGCCACGCCAGTAGTTCGATCCTGTTTATAACAGATAATTCAATGGGGCTGCTTTCTAATTTACGAACAGCAGTTGCAGGCAGTTTATTTTCCAAGTAGTCAATAATACAATTACTATCTGCTAAAATTCCCTGTCCCATTCGTTACGTATATCTTTTAAATGTTTTTGAAAATCTTCATATTGTTCTTCAGATAAATTAAGTTTTCCTTTAAATTGACTGGTATTGCCGGGTGTTTGTTTGGTACTATTTCCATTTAACATTTCTTCCACTTCTGAAAAAACAATAACCTCCACTCTTTTGCCTATATAGTTGTCAGGCACTGTTAGTTGCACGTTGTTGGATTGCGGAATGATATGTGTACGAATCATAAGCTTTAATTTTATATTTCCGAAGGTACTAAATTACTTACAGTTGATGTTTTTACAACAGGCTTTTTATGCAGCGCCAGCAAAACTTTTTCGGGAGTTATCGGAGCAGAAAATTTTACATCTGCCGAGGGATTAAATGCTTTTACAGCATTTCGTATGGCAAAGAAAGCGCCAATGCCATACATCAATGGCGGCTCTCCCACAGCCTTTGAGCGCAATATGGCGAGATTATCTTTTTTGGTTTTTAAGAAATGAACTTTTATTTCTTCCGGTACAGAGTATATATCCGGTACTTTATAAGTTGATAAGGCATTTGATTTTAATCTTCCTTCTTTATCATAAATAATTTCTTCCATTGTCATCCAACCCAATCCCTGCACAATTCCGCCTTCAATTTGTCCAAGGTCAACAACAGGGTTCATTGTTGTGCCAAAATCATGAACAACTTTCACTGCATCAAAAGTATAAATGCCACGAAGGCAATCAACGGTTACCACTGTAATTGCAGTACCATAAACATGATATGCAAACGGATGGCCTTTTTCAATTGTTGGATCAAAATTTACTTGTGGCGGCGCATAATGAGCATGCTCTGATAAACTGATCCTTTTTATGTATGCAGTTGCAATTAAATTCTCCCAGGTGAGTTCAGTTTTTTTATTCCCGATATGCACCAGCCCTTCAGAAATTATCATCTTATCACAGGGCTGTTTTAAAATTTCTTCGGCAATAGGTTTCAATCTCTTAAATAAATTTTCACATGCCATCTGCACAGCCTTTCCGTTAAGATCAGCCGTGGCGCTGGCTGCAGAAGGAGAAGTGTTTGCAATGCGAAAAGTATTGGTAGTATGAATTTTTATTTTTGATAATGGCAAAGAAAAAATTGTTGCTGCCACCTGAGCCATTTTTGTATTCACTCCCTGTCCCATTTCCACAGCGCCGGTACTTATGCCTATGCTGCCATCGGTATAAATATGTATCAATGCCCTTGCCTGGTTCATCAATGTTTTGGTGAAAGAAATTCCAAAGCAGATGGGCATAAAAGAAATTCCTTTTTTATGCAACTGATTTTCTTCATTGAATTTTTTTACCTGCTTCCTTAATTTTTTTATCTCATAAATATCTTCTGCTTCTTCCCAGCAATTCTTTGCTTCGCTTTCCGCTTTTTGTCCGTAGGGAAATTCATCTCCATCTTTCAAAAGATTTTTCTTTTGAATTTCTGATGCATCAATACCTAATTTTTCTGCAGCTTTTGCAATGGCTGATTCAATTACAAACATTCCCTGTGGCCCGCCAAAGCCTCTGAAAGCTGTGTTGGGCGGCAGGTTGGTGCGGCAACTGTATGCTGTTGCTTTTACATTCGGAACAAAATATGAGTTTGTGCAATGGAATAAAGTTCTTTCCAAAACTGCCGGCGAAAGATCTGCTGCAGCGCCTGCATTCTGATAAAATGTTGACTGGTATGCGATGATCTTTAAATTTTTATCAAGCCCAATTTTAAAATCTGAAGAGTATGGGTTTCTCTTGCCTGTCATCCGCATATCTTCCATGCGATGCAAACAATATTTTACAGGTTTTTTTAAATGATAAGTTGCCAGTGCACATAAGATTGCCCATGCAGTTGCCTGATCTTCTTTGCCACCAAATCCACCGCCAAGACGGGTTACATCAACTTCCAGCCTATGCATGGGAATATTAAGAACAGCGGCCATGTGCCTTTGCACTGCTGTTGGTCCTTGCGTGGATGAATAAACTTTTATACAATCATTTTCCTGCGGCATTGTGTATGCACCCTGTGTTTCTATGTATAAATGTTCCTGCCCATTTGTTTCCGCAGTGCCTTCGAAAATGTGAGCGCACTTTTTCCATGCCTTCTCAATATTTCCTAAAGAAAAAGTTCTGGGCGGAACAATGAGTTCATTTTTTTCTTTAGCTTCTCTTGGGTCAGTGATAACAGGTAATGATTCAATTTCTATTTTAATATTTTTTAGTGCTGCCTGTGCTATCTCATTTGTTTCTGCAACTACAAATGCCACCGGCATTCCGATAAAGTGAACTTCATCTTCTGCAAGCAATGGCTCATCAGGTACAATACCACCTATCTGGTTGTCTCCGGGAATATCTTTGTATGTAAATATTCTAACAATACCTGGTAGTTTTTCAGCAGCAGAAATATCAAGGCTAATAATTTTTCCATGTGCAATAGGCGAGCCAAATGCAGCACCAAACAGTGTTCCATGCAATAAAGGAATATCATCGAGATAAATGGATTCACCCTTAAGATGTGTTATGGAATCTATGTTTTGCATTTTTTATCAGGCTAAAGCCTTTCGTTTATTCTAAATTCACGATCTAAAGGTCGTGGCAAGTTATTTTTGCTTTTATAAAATCGGTTATTCATTTTTTAAATTGCCACGACCTTCAGGTCGTGGATAATAATTCTTGCTAAAAAGGCTTTAGCCAAAACTCAATTTCGGCAATCCTATACTTTTAATAATTTATTTAATTTAAGATTAGGAAATAGTGAAATAAAATGCGCTTTAATTAACTGCGTTAATAATATCCTTTTATATTCTTCTGATCCCCTTGCATCACTGATCGGTGAAATTTCTGTTTGAGCAATTTCAATTGCTTCATCAATTATTTCTTCTGTAACTTTTTTATCTTTTAAAAATGCAGATGCTTTGGAAAGATACATTGGCACAGGACCTACGCCTCCGGCTGATAAGCCTGCATCTGTAATTATTTTGCCATCTGTTTTAATATTTATTGCAGAGTTAACGCTTGCAATATCAAGATGCGTTCTCTTACTTACTTTTTCAAAATTGAAAAAATGATTTTTATCCGGAAGTTCAAACAGTATCTTTTCAATAAATTCATCTTCTCTTTTATCTAATTGCTTGTAGCCTTTATAAAATTTTCTTAATGGTATTTCTCTTTTGGAATTACCATCACCTACTATCAGGTGAGCATTCAGTGCCAAAAATAAAATGGTGAAATCCCCAATGGGAGAGGCGTTTACAAAGTTGCCGGCAATGGTTGCAATATTGCGGATAGGAGTTGATGAAACCAGTTTGCTTACTTTTTTAAAATCAGGGAATGCATCCTTAATAATTTTTGATTCCATGAGATCGGTTACAGTTGCAGATGCACCAATGATACATTTATTTCCTTCTTTAGTTATTCCATTCAATTCATTTTTGTTGAATAAAAAATTAATATCAGCATTCACCATTTTTTCATGCTGCTGCACATACAGGTCTGTTCCACCTCCTAAATGTTTTTTTGAATTACTATTTTGTTTTTCTACTCCATTTGTTTTTGAATTCAATTCTATCAATCGTTTTTTAATCCCGGAAAAGTATTGAGGCAAAATAGAATTAGATGTAACATATTCAATCAGATCTCCTTTATTCTTTTGCATAAGTTCAGCAATATTTTTTGATGCTCTTTGAATTGATTTATATCCTGTACACCGGCAAATATTTCCATCAATGGATGCAATTGCATTTTCATAACTCTTATCATCATCACTTAAGCAGAATCCTGCGAGAGAAACAATAAAGCCGGGTGTACAAAATCCACATTGAGTTGCTCCTTCATTATACATCGCCTGTTGAACAGGATTTAGGCCTTCGGTATTCAGACCTTCAACTGTTACCACATGCTTGCCATTAACATTGCCTAATGCAGTAAGGCACGAGGTTATGCTGCGGTATCTTAATTTATTATTTAGTATTTCACCAACTAATACAGTGCATGCTCCGCAATCTCCCTCCCTGCATCCTATCTTTGTTCCTGTTAAGTGTTTATGATACCGGATAAGGTCTAGCAATAATTCTCCGGCAGGCAGATCAGTAGAAACTTCTTTATCATTAAGAATAAATTGTATCAAAATAATTTTTAGTTGAAGATTAAAGTTACTATAATTGAATAAATGAAAACGGAAGATAGCATATCATTTGATAAGCAGCTATA